>NZ_JFJV02000121.1:0-38830 GCF_000611145.1 Cupriavidus sp. SK-3
CAGCAGGTCACCGCCGCTTCGGCTCACTTCCTCTCGCAGCAGAGGAAGGGCATGCCCCGGTACTGCACAATTTCAATTCCGCCGGGTCCTGCATTCCAAACATGCTCAAGCAGCTTCACCCCCAAACGGGCGGGCTACGCTGGCTGGGCGTACTCCAGGTAATGTCCCAGCTCCACACCTGATTGGGTCCGGTGGCGCAATGGCTGGTCACCACCCGGGCCGAGGGCTTGCGCGCACGACCGCGGTGATGCTGCTGCGACGCGCTACGCAAGACACGATAAAAGCTCGACTCCGAGGCCACGTACTGGCCGCGGTCCGCCAGCGTCGGTACGATCTGGCTGGGCGGCAAGCTGGCAAATTCCACGCTGTTGGCCACCTCAAGAATCTGCTGGCGTTCCGGCTCACTTAACTTGTTGGCTGGCGCTGGCCGCTCAGTGGTGGTGCGAGCATCTGCCACCACCTCGTCGCCATCCTGAACCCAGCGCTGGAAGGTGCGCAAGCTCAGACCCAACTCGTCACAAGCCTGGGCCAGTCGGCAGCCTGAGCGTTCTGCCTCTCGAATCAACGATATACACATCCGGCGATCTGGGACGCTGATCAGTCGTCCTCTTTTTCTCCCCAAATCGCCTGGGCTTTTTTTCTCAGAATCAGCAATGCGGCCGCTTCCGCCAGCGCCTTCTCCTTTCGCTGTAATTCCTTCTCAAGCTGCTGGATGCGCTTCTTGTCACCCTTGGACTGAAGCCGTTGTTCTCGCGCCTGTTCACCGGCGTTGGCATTGGCCGATCGACAGGCCTCTCGCCAGGCAGCGATCTGCTCCGCGTAAAGACCCTTGCGGCGGCAATACTCCGCCAATTCCGCTTCATTGAGCGGCGCGGTTTCCAGCACCACCGCAAACTTGTCTGCCGAGGACCAGGCCTCGGGGTTCTTTCCATCTCCCGGCACCGGGACTCCTTGCGCTTTCATCTGTCGACGCCAAGCATACAGCGTCTGCTCAGTGATTCCCGTCTCCCTTGCCAGCGCCGACACCAACGCGTTCTCGGGAGGCATCATGCGGCGCAACAGCGCTTCCTTTCTCTCTGCAGAATAGGCTTTCATTCACTCTGACTCTACCGCCCCCAGACCGGGTCAATCGAAATCAGGTAACACGACAACTATGCTGACACCGGGGGCCAACGCCCACGGCATCCTTACGCGAAGATTACAATTCCTTGACGTCCCCTCCCTCACCTTCTGCGCCGACTGAGCTGGAGAGGAAGGGGACTCCTGCGAGACAGCCACGTCCCGGCCGCAGCCTCCAAAGAAACATGCTTCCCTCCCGCGCTATACCTAGCAGCGAAGCTTCTATGAGGGGACAGGTGTCAACCCCCTTCTGTACTGGATGTCAGCATAGGCATGTCTGGGGCGATAAGCCTCTCCTTGCAAGCTATTAGTTTCGGTTTGCGAACTGACGCAGTAAGGAATGGAAGGTCGGGGTTGGTGATTGCCGGGATCCAGCCCCGGGGACTAACTTCTATCCGTGCCGGCGCAAGGCCGGACACCACATACCGAATGCGCGAAGCGCTGGGCAACCCCTGTTTTGGTGCGCGCCCAATCTATATGGTCGGCTACCTTCGGTAGCCCGCCTCGCTGGCGGGCGCGCCCACCCTGCCTNACCTTGCCTATCATTACCGCTGCCATGCAATCAACTCGGCTTTACGTCGCTACTGGTTTGAGGCTTGCGCCAGGGGGAATCTCGCCATACTCCAGGTAACGCCACAGGGCAATTGCCAATCGACGGGCAAGTGCAACAATGCCGACGCGTCGCATGCGCTTGCCGGCGGACGCAAAGCGTTTATGAAACCACTGTGCGAGCACACTCGCTGGTTGGTAGCGTAGCCAACTCCAGCCCAGTTCAATCATCAGCCAGCGAGAGCGTTTGTTGCCAGCCTTGCTGATGCCTTGGTCGACGTGGGTTTCCCCGCTGCTGTAGGGCATGGGCGCTAGTCCGAGGCAGCCTGCGAGTTCGCGCCGGTTGTGGAAGCGCCGCCAGCCAAACAGTTCCTTGACCAGTAGCCAAGCACTGCCGACGCCGATCCCCTTCAGCCTAGCAAGCAGCGCGATGGCTGGCTGCGTGCCCGCCTTCACCGCCTCACGCTGCTGCGCTTCGATGGATAAAATCTGCGTGTCCACGAGTGCCAGTCTCGCCAGTCCACGCTCGATTTCGGCACGCAAATTAAGAGGCAATTGCGAGCCGTGCTCGGCCCACCAGGGCTTCCAGGATCGTTTCCCGATATGTGGGGCCCGCAAGTTATGCAATACCAGCAGCGAGCAAATCCGGTTACTGTGAGCAGTGCGTTCGTGCCTGAGTCGTTCGAGTTCACGGTGCGAACGGCGATCATCTTCCTGTTGTGGCGTCGGGACCCGTGCGACGGCCCACACGCGCCGTTCGCCGGCGTGGTAACGCATCAACATTGACAGGAGCTTGTCGCCATCGAGCCGGTCGGTCTTCGCGCGGCGCGCTCGTCGGTTGACTTCAATGCTAGCCGAATCCACCACCAAGTTATGGATACCTTGCTCAGTGAGCCAGCGGTGCAGCCAGAAGCCATCGCGGCCGGCCTCATAGCAACTGCGGATCCGTGCCTCCGTTGGGAGCTGGCATCGTCCTTTGGCCTTGGTGATCACATTCAATACCGCCTCCGTGTCACCGGCTGTCACAGTATGGCGGCTCGGCGCGCGTGCGGCGTCACTCAGCGATAGCTTCCAACTCTTATCGCCCAGTTCGAAGGCAATATACAGTTCGCCAGTAAAGGTTGTAGGCTGTCTTTGAAGGGCTGTGTCCATTTGCAGGCTCCTTTCGCAAAACGGGTTCGCATCGTTTTACTTTAGGGGGTGACCTGTCTAGCCCTTCATAGTATCTATTGGGTCAGCCGGCCCTATAAAGGTTGCTCCGTTCGATAAAAACCACGACGCCTTTCGCTTCCGGGAGGTCTGGGAAGATTGAGCTCATGTCAACCGACCTCCCGCCCCCGACTGCGTCCACCGCGAACGTCCAACTGACCATCTTATAGCCAATACGGAAGGCAACAGTTTCACCCGAATACACGTGGTACTTCACCCTTGATGTCAAAGTAATCGTTCTGCTAGCCGTCGCGACTGGTGCTGGATGTCCAAACTGCGCGGGCGTCGGGGCCATGGATGTGCATGCTGAGGCGAGGCCGACCAAGGAAAGCGTGAGTACGTTGAGGAGAGCTTGCTTGGTATTCATGATTAGCTACATCAGCGGATTCGCAAATGTACCTCCTATGAAAAGTCTAGGGAGCTAAAGATAACGATATTCTTACAGGAAGATTACGATTTCCTTACTGGAGGGCCGCCGCCATCGCTTGTAGCGGAATTCACTTCGGTTCCCAATGATGGTTGAACGTTATCCGGCCTATTAAAGCACCCTCGGCTCAGTGAACTGCCGTGGATGGAATCCCCTGCAACATTACAAATTGATTGCCACACCATTACATCTTGCTATCAGCGGCCATAGTTCCTTGACCTCTGGGGAATTATAAAAACGGGGACGCCCTTTGCTTCCGGGAGGTCCGGAAAAATTTGGCTCATGTCGACCGATGTACCCTGGACATGGTCGACCCAAAACGTCCAGGCGACTGTCTTGCTACCGGCACGGAAGGCAACGGTTTCGCCGGAATGCACCCGCACATACTTCGGCCGAGGGGTTAGGGAGATTGTTCTGCTAGCGGTCTCGACTGCTGCAGGATGTCCGAAGTGCGCGGGGGCCGGAGCCATGGAGGTGCATGCCGAGACAAGACCGAGTATTGAGAGCATCAGCACAGCAGGGAGAGTTCGTTTGGTTCTCATGATTGGCTCCATTCACGGATTGCGAATGCATCTCATGTGAGATTAGCCCAGGGAGGCAACGATGAGCTCCTCCCTTCCCGATGCTCTCTCCAGCATGTCAAAGCGGAACGGCACCGCAACCCGGAAATTTTTGCGCAGCTACAATCTACCGCCGCCAGGAACTACTGGACAGCTTCCGCCAGCTACTGGTGTGGAACGAATAGCGGGTCGGGATACCTATGGGGCGCCAAATCCCGATGGCAGTAATTCCATCCTTGGCCCACCCCATGATGCCAAGCACCTCCCTCTCCATGTGGACCAGTTGCGCCTTGATGCCCACCAATCCCCTCGCCGTGATGGCCGCCCCAACCGTCGCCGCCGCCATGCCCGACAGGGCTCGCGGCAGCCCACCCGCCACCAACCAGCAGTAAGAGAGAGATGCCGAGGCGAACCGCCCCTGCTATGAACCCTCTGCGCATATCTACCAGCAATGCCGCCTCAGTTACAACCGCTCTGCCATCAGCTGCCCCTATAGAGCGGGCTTGGCGCGATGATGACCCTAATGCCCTTCGCTTCCGGGAGGTCCGGGAAGATGACGCTCAGCTCAACCGACGACCTTCCCCCGATTGCCTCCGTGAAGGTCCATCCGACCGTCCTGCTACCGGCGCGGAAGGCAATGGTCTCACCCGAATCGACTCTCAGATACTTCATGCCGGGCGTCAGCGAAATAGTTCGAGTAGCTGTGTCGACAGGAGCGGCGCTGCCGAAGAGTACGGCACTTGCCGGTTGCAACGGCGCACATGCCGAGACAATGCCGAGGACCGAGACCGCGAGCGCAATGAGGAAAGCTTGCTTGGTGTTCATGATTGTTCCCCTTACACCCCTCTGACGTGTACTGCCAGAGAAAATTGAAGTTAGCCGCCTTTAAATAGCGTGCTCGGCTCAACAATGACAAGAATGCCCTTCGCTTCCGGCAGGTCCGGGAATATGAAGCTCATATCGACCGTCTTTCCGCCGATTGCCTCCAGGAACGTCCAAGCTACCGTCTTGTTACCTGCACGAAAGGCAACAGTCTCGCCTGAATCGACTCTCGCATACTTCATCGCAGGTGTCAGCGTAATGGTTCGGGTAGCCGTGTCGATGGATGCTGGGCTGCCAAACAGCGCGGGCGTCTGGTTCACCGGCGTCATAGAGGCTGATTTTTGCTCACGCACATGCTCGAGCCAGTTATCGCCTCCGTCACCCCGCCACTTATCGGCACTCCACGCCGAGGTTGTACCCAAAAATGCCAGTACGAGTGTCGCGCTAATCATCTTCTTCGTGTTCATGATTTTTTCTTCATGGCAATGAGAATTTCTTTACCTGAGTTCAGTTTAACCAGCCCACGACCACGATATCGTTACTTGGACATTACATTCATGACACGAAGCGAGCTACCACACATGGCTAGGTGTGCTTCGTGTGCTCGACACATAGGCTGCCGCTGCAGCGCACGCAGGCGCATCGTCACGCGGGCATGACGGCCGCCGGTGACAGGGGCACTGGTACGCAAGTGCTGCAGAACCTCCGGCCGGCCCGCTTCATTACGGAGATGTAATGCCGGTGTAATGCAACAGTTATGCTGCCAGACTCCTTCTATACTTTTTTTGTGTCTGGCGTGCGCGCGCTTTCAAGGGCGTGGAATGTGTCGCCCATGGACTATTCCCATCCACCGCACCTCAGCCCTTCTTGTCCGAATTGGCGACATAGTGCCCCCTTGGCCATGGCAGCCAGTGCCCAGTACTGGTGGCGCACAAAAAGTGGCTTCGCAACCGGGAGAAGTTGTGGAGCTTGCCAGAAAGGACCGACGGAGTGGCCGGCCCCCAGCAAATCGGAGCAAGCTAAGCCAAGAGGATTGGCCTTCATAGTCCGACTGGAAGTAATGCACAAATGAGCTATTGCCGGCAGACGGACGAATACCGCTCCGAAAAAAACCCCGATTTGTGTGTTCGTCTATCGATGCTTTCTTGACTTACGCGATTTCCGCCCCTACATGAGTCAAGCAGCGCGAATACGGTCAACGCCGATGATCTTCCCGATTTCCGCCATGGCGCTCCCGATACTGCGGCACATACCGCTCGTTGTACCAGCGGTTATCCACAAAATGGGCGGGTTCGCCACACGCATCGTATCTGTCGCAATACTTGGGCCAATTCTTGGCGTGGTCCGGTGGGACGTTCAAGTAGATTGGATGCTGCGAGGCCCCCGCGTGCGGCTGGACCACGATCGGCTGTTGGTGGAGGGTCTGCGGCGACGACATGCCATTGATATCTATGCGACCATAGTAGCCGGGGTCGCCCATGTCAGTTGCGAGCGCCGGAGCGGAAAGCACGGCCATTGCCATGATGCATGCGAATCGTTTCATCCTAGACTCCTTCTTTAAGCGCTTCATATTAACAACACGAGGCGACAGAGGCAAAGTAGCTGATGTAACTTGATCTAACAGACAAGCCGCTTACGCGGCGGCCACACTGTGCCGTTCACGTCATCAATTTTCAGGGGTGGCGAAACCAGTTGGGCAGACTTCGGTAGAGCAGGGGCGGGATTGGCTGCTCAGGCAGCCACGGCAGCCGGTCCCGCATCGAATNTCGAATCACCGTGGTGCTGGCGGTTGATCGGCAGATCGGGCGCGCCGAATGTGCAGTGCCGAGTCAGGTGGTCGTGGGTGTCCGGCAGAGCCAGCAAGGCTATCGCACTCGGCGGCCCGCTCGGCGGGACGCAGACCTACATCCTCTTGCGCATTGCCGAAGGCGAAGCCTTCCAGTGGGGCTCGGTGGGCGATCTCCTTTGTAAGCATTGGTTCGCGTGCTGCTATCCTACGCTTCCTTAACTATTTCGTTCCAACGGTTCGACCATGCCCTATCGCATAATAAAATTGTTAGCGGCGATAGCTGCATATGGCGCGGTAAGCCACGCTATCGGGCAACCTGCGTTCGGCGCGCCTCCTTTGAGCGACGCGATTCCCGTCCGCGACGTGGCGGCGCCGCCTGCTAGCGCCACCGTCGAACCTGGAAGCGCAGGCGAGAATCTCGGCGCCTTAACGTTGCGTACCGCGCTGGACCTTGGGTTTTCGAGCAACCGGGACCTGCAGTCCGCGCGCGCCACGCTGGATGCCGCAAGCGGGGTGCTCGTCAGCGCCGGCAAGCGGCCGAATCCAACGTTAACGGTAGGAGCAGGGCCGGGACTCCTCGGCCAATACCGTCTGCGCGACGCGGACGTCCTGATCAACTATTCGCAGCTTATTGAACGTGGCAATAAGCGAGAACTGCGAACCGAAGCGGCGAGCAGGGCGGCGGATGCCGCCCGTTTAGACATCGAAAACACCTTTCGCCAGTTGCGCCAGGCATTGGCTGCCGCTTACTTTACATTGAAGCAGGAGCAGGAGCGCTTGGATGTGGCTCAGGCGAACAGGAACGCTTTCGCGCGAACACGCGAGGCCGCGGAGCTTCGGCTAAAAGCCGGCGACATCGCGCGCGTCGACGTTGTTCGCCTTCGCGTCGAGGAGGGCCGCAGCGAGAACGAATTGCAACAGGCACGCGCAGACCTTGCCATTGCGCGAGCCGTGCTGGCCACGCTGCTTGCGCGCGAGCGTGATGCCCCCGCCATCCGGGCCATCGATCCATGGCCGCTCCCTGGCGAAGGATTGCTGAGGCGCGACCGCATCGAGGAGTTGCTGGAGGCGCGTCCGGATATACGTGCCGCGGCCGCACGCGTGCGCAGCGGCGAGGCTTCGTTCGAGTTGGCCAAGGCGCAGCGTACCCGCGACGTGAACGTGGCAGTGGTTACCGAACGAAACCTTCCTGCGAACGGTGGCACAACGCTTGGGGTGCAGTTGTCGATTCCGCTCTTGATTCACAACGACTATAGCGGCGAGATCGTGCGTGCGCAGGCGGAGTTAAGGAGCGCCCAAATCAACCTCGACAAGCTGCGCAGCAACGCGCGCTCGGAGGTCGACCGCGCGCTGGAGCAATTCGAATCGACGCGAATTCAACTCGTCCGCTTCGAAACGCAGATTGTGCCGGATGCCAAGTGGGCCGTCGATGCGACCGAGTTCGCGTACAAAAAGGGAGGGATCCCACTGACCGATCTGCTGGATGCCCGCCGGCAATTCTATGCCACCCAGCGCCAGTTGCTGGAATCGCGTACGAACTTCGCCACCGCGCGGGCGGCACTCGAGTCCAGCCTGAGCGAGGCGATCTTCCTGCGGTAGATCGCCTTCGCTGCCCTGATCCATCGTATTCCGTAGATGCCACTTTGCGGCAAGCTCGACCCAGTTCGGGGTAGTTGTAATGCTGCTGCCATCGTTTTGTCAGGTGGGTGGGGTTAGATTGCAACTCTTTACCAGCCCCCGCCCCTGTCTCGTTTGATGAAAAAGCCGCTCCGCTTGTTCCTGCTCTGGCTGGCGATCTTCGCGTTGCCGGTGCAAAACATTGGCGCGGCGGCATTTCCACCCTGCGAGGCCGCGCACACCGGCAAGAGCAGCAGTGCGCGGGTTCGGTCTGTTGGTGACGCGGCGCGGGCAATGGTTTCGGACGAACATTGCCTGACCGAGCACAATCGTGCAACAGGCAAGTCGGAGCAAGACAAGCGCCATGGGTGCCAGTCATGCCCAGGCTGCTTCGTCGCCTCTCATCCTGCCGTTCCTCTCGATGTGCCAGGCTCCATTGTCGTCCGGGCGGTCGATCCGTCGCTCCCACCCCTTGATCCTTTCACGAGCTTTATTCCGGAAGCTTTGCTGCGCCCGCCTTCGCTAGTCCTCTGATGTAACCGACGCCACTGCTGCGTCCACCATCGCGCTAGTCATCCTCCGTCGAGTACGTGTTCGGCTTTCGGCATTCATGCGGTAGGCATTCTTACGCCGTTTGAACGCCGAGCCATTCGTCTTGCGAAGCTGCACTGCGCATCCGCGAGAATGCCTGCCCCCCCGCGGGAGAGCGCTCGCACCATCAGAAGGAGACAGCGATGCATATCTGCATCAAATGCCACATGTCTATTGCTCCATCCACGTGGGCGTGCGTTGCCTGCGGCTGGCGGGCAACCACCTCGGCCGGCGTGGTATGCCTGGCGCCGGACATGGCCCAAGAAAACGATGGTTTCCACGAGCCATTGTTTGATGAGTACGAGAAGCTGCAGCACACGCACTTCTGGTTCGTCTACCGGCGCAAGCTCATCCTTGAGGCACTTACGCGCTACTTCCCACACCTGATGTCCTTCCTCGATGTCGGCTGCGGGACCGCCGACAACTTGCTCGCCATAGGCGAGCGCTTCCCGCTCGCGAGGCTGTGCGGGGGGGAGCCCTCCTTGCAGGCCCTGCAGGTCGCACGGCGAAAGAGCCAAGCCCAACTACTCCAGATGGACGCGCGCGCGATTCCATTTACCAACGCGTTCGATGTCATCGGCGCCTTCGATGTCATCGAGCACGTGGACGAGGACAAGCTTGTTCTGAAGGAAATGCATCGCGCTTGCGCTGACAACGGCGGCATTGTATTGACGGTGCCTCAGCATCCTTCTCTGTGGAGCCATATCGACGACTCCGCCAAGCATAAGCGGCGCTACACACGTAGCGATCTATTGGAGAAGGTCAGCGCGGCGGGGTTTCGCCCCGTCTATGTCACGTCATTCGTGTCCCTCTTGTTGCCGGCCATGATCCTGTCGCGGCTGCTACAACGGTCCACACGACCAACGGATGGCGTCGACGATGGCTTTCGTATCGGAGGCGCATTGAATCGCGTGTTCGGTGGAATTTGCGAGGTCGAGCGTCATCTGATCAAGGGTGGCGTGCGCTTCCCGGCCGGTGGCTCCCTGTTGCTTGTTGCGAGAAAATGCTAATGAAGGAGCGCCGGTTATCCTTGCGCGGCGCCCCAGGGCTGCGCGAACGTGAGTCGCTTTGGGTGAGAATTTTGCCAGCCAAAGCGGGCCCTAAAGCGCTGGGCTATTCCCCTCGCAATCTGGCGACAGCTTGGGAAGCGTTGCATCTGTTCCTCACGCGCACCAGCGCGATCAACTCCTCTGTAGTTTTCAGGAAGATTTATGCGTAGTTCGTCGACCTTGCCTATGCGTCGTTCATGGACCTCGCGCTATGCCGGGCTGTCGGTAAGCGCGATCGCGGTGGTTAGCCTGTTTATCCTGCTGGTCTGGTTCGGCACGCTCGACGCGCGCCACCTACTGCGCCCTGACGAGGGGCGCTACGCCGAGATCGCCCGCGAGATGGTCGCCAGTGGCGACTGGGTTACGATCCGCTACAACGCACTGACGTATTTCGAGAAACCGCCCTTCCACATGTGGGTAACGGCGCTCGCCTACACCCTGTTCGGCCTGGGCGAGTGGCAGGCGCGCCTTTGCGTGGCACTGTCGGGCATGATCGGCCTGCTCGTTTCGATGCTGGCAGCGACGCGCTGGTTCGGCAAGCGCGCAGGGCTACTGACCGGGCTGGTCCTGGTGGCCGCGCCGATGTGGAGCGTGGCCGCGCATTTCAATTCCCTCGACATGACACTTTCCGGGGCCATGGCTTGCGTGCTGGCCTTCATGCTGCTGGCCCAGCACCCCGAGGCAACTCCGGCGGCGCGCCGCAACTGGATGTGGGCCTGTTGGCTGGCCATCGGCGTGGCCATCCTAACCAAGGGCCTGGTCGGCATTGCGCTGCCCGGCCTGGTGCTGGTGGTCTACACCCTGATCACGCGCGATTTCGCGCTTTGGCGCCGCCTGCACCTGGTCTCGGGCATCGTGCTGATGATGATCGTCACGGTGCCGTGGTTCTGGCTGGTCTCGAAGCGCAACCCGGAATTCCTGAATTTCTTCTTCATCCATGAGCACTGGCAACGCTACACCTCGACGGTGCATTCGCGCCAGGGGGCGATCTGGTACTTCGTCCCGCTGGTGGTGGCCGGCTTCCTCCCGTGGCTCGGCCTGTTTCCCCGCATGTGGCAAGTGGTGCGCGAAGACCGGGCTGACGCTCGCGGCGCCGAAGTCAAGCCGTTCCAGCCGGCCGTGCTGGCGGCTATCTGGGCCATCGCCATTTTTGGCTTCTTCAGCCTGTCGGGCTCCAAGCTGCCTGGCTACATCGTGCCGATTTTCCCCGCGCTCGGCATCCTGGCCGGCGCGGCGCTGAACCAGATCAGCGAGCGCTCGTGGCGCCGCCAGATCAATGGCATGCTGGCGATCGCAGTCATCGGCCTGTTGGCCAGCCCGGTGGTGGCCACGCTGGACAAGGACAACACCCCGAACGAACTCTACCGCCTGTTCGCGGTATGGGTGGGCGCGGCCTTCGTGGTGATGCTGGCCGGCATACTTGTTGCCCGCCGTATCCAGCGCACGCGCGGGGTCTTCGCCAGCATCGTGACCTACTCGCTCGCCATGTTGGTGAGCTTCACGCTAGCATTGCTCGGTCATGAAGTGATGGGCCGCCGCACTTCTGGCGTGGACCTGGTGCCGGCCATCAAGGCTGTGCTAAGGGACGACATGCCGATCTACGGCGTGCGCATGCTGGACCACACACTACCGTTTTACCTGCGCCGCACGACCATCATGGTAGAACGGCCGGACGAACTCGACTTCGGCACGCGGCAGGAACCGCGAAAGTGGCTCCCCACGCTTGACGCCTTTATCGTCCAGTGGCGCGACGGCCCACCTGCGCTGGGCATCATGTCGGCCGATACGTACAAAGAGCTGAGTGAGCGCCATGTGCCCATGTACACGGTCGCGCAGGACAAGCGTCGCATCGTTGCCAGCAATTTCCCGCCACCGAGTCTTGCCCCGCAGAGGCAGCCTCAGGAACAGCCCGCGCCATGACGCTTTCGACTTTGGCCTTTATTTTTTCCGGCGTGCTGCTCAACGCCTGTGCCCAGTTGCTACTCAAGGCGGGGGTCAACGCTGTCGGCGCCATCACCGTGGATCGCGCCACGCTGCTGGCCACCGCCCTGCGCGTGCTGACGCAATGGCCGGTGCTGGCGGGTCTGACTTTCTACGTGGTCGGCGTCGGGGTATGGATCGTCGGACTGTCCCGTGTCGACGTCTCGATCGCCTACCCGATGCTCTCACTCGGGTATGTGGTCAATGCGCTGGCCGCGTGGTGGCTGTTCGGCGAGCTGATCGGCCCGCTGCGGGTGGCCGGTATCCTCCTGATACTGGCTGGCGTACTCCTGATCGTCCGTTCCTGATAGGAAGCGCCGCAGATCGGCCAACTTGATAGTTTCGGCCAGAAAGGCGCTTGGGTGGTGGAAGCCCTGTTTGGGAGGCGTCAGCGCCCCAGCGCTTCAGCAACGCATTTGCTCTGTGCGCCCGACATCGGAGATGTCACAGTGTTTGACATCGCGTCAATGCATAGACGGGGGTCGATTTTGAAATGTCATGCATTCTTCAAAACCGACCCGCCTGCTTCATTGCCCAAGAGTTCCCTTGTGAAGTTGAGGCTCCAACCGCCACACTTCATTTCCCTTCATCATCATCTTTTGGCCGTCTTTCGTTTCCATAATCACGCCCTCCTTCATGCCAACGGCATGTCCCGCCTTGTTTTCCATGCTCATCTTCCCGTCCTTGAAGATGTACAGGGTCGAGCCGTCCTTGAGTTCGAATTTCTTTTCCACTTGGCTCGAATCCGCTGCAAAGCTGGAAACCGCGATCAAGCCGGCGCTTACGGCAACGATGACTTTTTTGAACATAGACATAGTGCTTTCCTTTCCACAAAACCGAGGGTGTTCCTCGCCACGCTAAACAAAAAAACCCGCAGCGGCAGGCGCCGCGCGGGGCCCTAGGGCTTAGCTTGCGGCCGGTGCTGACGCAGCCTTCTTGCTCTTCTTGCTCCTCTTGTTATGTTTCTTATGCGACTTCTTGGCCTGCGTTGCGGACGTATCTGTCAGGTTGGCGCGCGCGCTCTTGTTTGCCCCCTGCGTATACGGATCGAACTTTTCGCCAGCCTTGGCCCCGTCGGTGTAGGGGTCCGGCTTGCCGGACTTGGCTCCCTGCGTATAGGGGTCGACTTTCCCGGTGTTTTGCGCCTGCGCGGCGATGGAGGCGGCGCCAAGGCACAGAGCGAAGGCAGTCGCGACGAGCTTGTTCATAGCATCTCCTCAGAAGGCCGCCGTCTGGGCGGCCGTGAACGCGTTAGTACTCAGCCAACCAGGGGTAGGCCTGGTCCTTCACTAAACGTATCGTCTTCAGTAACCGTTGACTTGGCAATCAGGCTTTGTATTCCCGGCAAGAAAGGTGGGCGCCTGCCAACTGCCGCCCGTCGGGAACGAAGCGGCTCATCGGGGTAGTCTGTCGGTTGTGTTGCCGCGATTATCTGGCAGGGCATCATCGATTGGAAGGCCGGAAAGCCCGACAGGCTCCTAGGATGCTAATGAGCCGAGGCGGCGTGTGTTTACATCGGGATCACCATGTCTCGACCCGTGCTCACTGCAAGGGAACGGAACCGCTTCCAGGCATGGCGTTGGCGTCGACCGCATGCCATGCGTTACGGGATGCCGGCGCCGGATTTACAACTACGGAGGGGCTTTCGTGCACGAGGAGGTTACCTACGGCGTCATTCCGCGCGCGAAGTTTCTCGTCGACGGCAGCTACCCGCCGAAGGTGCTGCTCCTTGTTCATCAGGGAGGCACACCGCTCAGGGCGCATCGGGCTAAAGACGAGTCATACGATCGGCGGGTACGCACCGTGACGGTCGCAGCTTTTTTCATCGGCGACGGATGTCCACGAAGAAATATGGCTGGACAGGAAGCCGTGGTGGCTATCGCGGCGCGCCATCACGTTGATCGATGACCGCGAATCACGAAACAGCCTATCCGCGCTTCAAGCCCGATCTCACCCTTCATGAATTGGCGGAGATCTATACGCCGACGCCGAGCGAACTGGTCTTCGTGCGGCGTAACGCCCGTTCAGACACCACGCGCCTGATCTTGCTGACGCTGCTCAAGACCGTGCAGCGGCTGGGCTATTTCGTCAAGATGGCGCAGGATCCTGCGAGCGGCGTCCGAACGGCAGAGGCGTGATTTTCAATTTTCGGGGGATGGGCAACAATAGCCAAAATGGTCCCCCCTGACGCAGAATTCAGCCATGTCTTCCCCAACGCACCGACATGATGGCGAACCGAGTTCCGTGAGCGATACGCCGGACTCGGCGTACGCAGCTCCCCCTGGCGCGCCAACGGCCCGCCGGGCAGACGGCACGGCAGACTGGTCCGTTGCGATGGCCCGCGCGCAAAGCGGCGACCGCGAGGCCTACCGCCATTTGCTCGCAGCCATCACCCCCTACGTGCGGGCGTTGGCGGCACGCCAAGTCCGGAATCGCAGCGACATCGAAGACACGGTGCAGGACGTGCTGATGACGGTACACGCAGTGCGCCACACTTATGATCCGGCCCGTCCGTTTGGCCCGTGGCTGGTTGCCATTGCCAACCGGCGCATCGTCGACGGCCTGCGCCGGCGCGGACGCATCGGCTCGCATGAAACCGAACTTGACACTGAGCAAGAAACCTTTTGGCCCTCTGCAGCGAACCTACAAGAGGAGGCTGTCGATGCGCGCGCGGTGCGGGACGCCGTCGAGCGGCTACCGGCCGGACAGCGCGAAGCGTTGCGGTTGCTCAAGCTCGAGGAAATGTCGCTGAAAGAGGCCGCCGCCGCCAGCGGGATGTCAGTGGCCGCGCTGAAGGTTGCCACACATCGTGCCTTGAAAACGCTGCGCAAATTGTTCGAATCGGAAGGTAAACAGTCGTGAGACCCACCTCAAATCTGATCGACGCGCTGGTGGCCGACGCGGCGCCAGTGCGGCGCCTGCGCCCGCCGATGGTACGGGCGGCAGGCTGGCTGCTGCTGGCCGTCCTGATTCTGGTGTTGGCCGCGTTCCATCATGGCGTGCGACCGGACCTGGCGACGAAGCTGGCGCAGCCCGTCTTTGTCACCGGCGTGGCGGCAGCGATGCTGACCGGCGTGCTGGCCGCCGTGGCAGCGTTTCTGGCTAGCGTCCCTGGCTATTCACAGCGGTGGCTGCTGCTGCCCGTACCGAGCCTTCTAGCTTGGTTCGCCACGATCGGATACGGCTGCCTGACCGATTGGGTCAGAATCGGGCCGGCCGGCATCTCGCTCGGCGAGACGGCCAGTTGCTTTGCCACGCTGATGATGGTCAGCGTGCCGCTGTCGTTTGCCCTGCTGATCATGCTGCGTTATGTGGCACGGCTTACCCCGGCGCCGGTGGCAATGTGCGGCAGCCTCGCGGTTGCCGCGATGACGGCAACCGCGCTGTCCATCCTTCATCCGCTCGACGCCACGGCCATGATTCTGATGTGGAACTTTGGCGTCGCGCTGCTGTTCGTGGGCGTCAGCGGCCGGTATGGAGATCGGCTGTTCAATTGGGTGGCGCCGCACTGACACGCTGGGAGGCGCGGGATCGTCCAAGCGGATAAGAATTGGTGGCCAGTGCGCCGCGATCCGCCGAAAGCCGTGCCGCGCCACCATGTCAATACGATGAGCAGTGTAAGAAACCACGATGCCCGAAGCAGGTCGTCGAGGTCGGGTAACGACTGTAGCGCTCGCGGCTGTCTTTCGCATCCAGGCGCAGCACGCATTCGCGCCACGGGTCGGAATCGGCCTGATAGCCCAATTTCTCGCACGCCGGGCCATAGACCTGGATCATCTGGTCGACCTCGCGTTCCGCTTGCGTGGCACGTTGGGCTGGCGTCGCGCACCCCGCCAGGAGTGCGACCAAGACTAGCAGGTGCCTAGTCGAGCGCATTTCACCCTCCATTTGGGCCGAAAGGGCGCTATTCGCGGCAAGAGGGCGCGGATTCGGAACCACGGCGACCCGGCACCACCGCCAATGCGCCCCCCTTATCCGACGGCGTGCACAAATCAAAATCAGTGTCCGCGCCGGTCGACGTTCAACAGGTGGTCGAGGCGCGCCACCTCATTACCCTTCATGGTGATCCTGGTGCCATCTTTCGCCTCCAATACCTGACCTTCCTTCACGCTGACGGCGCGGCCAAACGGATTTTCTACTGCCATCTTCCCATCCTTGAACACGTGAACGGTCGAGCCGTCGTTGAGCGCATAGGACTTCAGGATGTCACTCCTGTCGGCCGCGATTGCGGACAGCGAAACGACGAGAGCGGCAACTGCGAGCTTGTTGTTCATGGCTTGCTCCTTCGGCAGGCAAGACTAGTCCGAAGCGAGTGTCCGGAGACACTCGGCTCCGACAAGTAGACGCGCAGCCCGGTTGCGCGTGGCAGCTCAGACGCGATAGCCGTAAAGTGTGCCGTCGCCGGTACGCGAGTTGTCGAGTGCGTCGGCCACAAGATTTGGCGCCGACGCCCGCGTGCCATCCGTGTAGGGGTCAAACCTGCCGCTCTTGGCGCCATCCGTAAACGGGTCACGCTTGTCGCCAACCCTGGCGCCGTCCGAGTAGACGTCGAATTTTCCTGCCTTGCCGCCATCGGTGTACGGATCACGCGGCCCCGTGACGTTGCTGCCATCCGTGTACACATCGCGCGGAGTGGCCGCATACGCTACCGCTGTGCCCAGCGCAGCGGTGGTGGCCACGACGAGAACCAATAGTCGCTTGCTCATTTTCGCGCCTCCTTTCATGAAGGATCCGGTTCCCGAAGCGAAAGACCATCTGGGAGGCCGGTACTGGAAGATTCGTCGGCAAGCGCCAAAAGGTTACCGGTCCCCCCCACGGAAAGCCTGCCGCGCGGCAAGCGTGTAGCGTGATTTTGGTATGATCGGTACAGAAAGGACACACACATGGCCCGCTCAATTGAATTTGACAAATCCGAGGCACTGTCAGCCGCGATCGAAGCGATCTGGCACCGCGGCTATCACGCCGTGTCGACGAGCGACCTGACGGCTGAAATGGGGCTTGCGAAGTCTTCCCTGTACAACACGTTCGGCAACAAGCGGGAAGTCTTCATGGCGGCCTTGCGGCAATACAGCGCGGAGCGCGCCGTGCAATTGGCGCAAAGGCTGCAGCGACAGCCCGCGCTCAAGGGCTTTAGGGCACTACTGACTTCGATCGCCAGCGATAACGATGCCGGCAAAGGATGCCTGCTGGTCAATTCGGCCGTCGAGGTGGCACCGCATGACCCGGAAATCGCGGCCATCGTGCTAGACGGCTTCGTCCAGATGCAACATGTCTTTGAAGCGGCGATTCGCGCTGGCCAGACGCGCGGCGAAGTCCGCGACGACGCTGAGCCCAAAGCCGAGGCAATCGCCCTTGTCTGTGGCATATCCGGTCTGCGCGTACTCGCCAAGGCCGGCTTTGGCGTCAAGGCGCTGACGCCGACCATTGACGCCCTAGTGTCGAGACTGGAGCCCTAGACTTTTCTCTCTTTTTTGGACCAATTGGTGCAATTCCCACCAGCAATCAGGAGAACCTCATGAACGACGTTGCACAGCTTTCCTTGCCTGACCTGTCACCAGAGACCGCCCAAGGCCGGGCCAAGGAAGCGCTCGATACCGCCTTCAAGCAGGTAGGCATGATTCCCAATATGTATGCCAAGATGGCCAATGCCCCCGGCCTGCTCGAGACCTACCTGTTCGGCTACAACCTGTTCCGCAAGGAGTCCGGCTTCACGCCGGCCGAGCAGGAGGTCGTGCTGCTCACCATCAGCCGGCTGAACGAATGCGACTATTGCATGGCCGCTCATAGCATGATCGCCGAGGCGGTGTCCAAGACCCCAGCACAGGCCATTGAAGCGATCAGGGAAGACCGACCGATTGATGATGCCAAGCTGCGCGCCTTGGCGACCTTCACCGCATTGATGGTCGATTCACGTGGGCGCCCGACTGACCAGGACGTACAGGCATTCCTCGCGGCCGGCTACAGCGAACGGCACGTACTCGAGGTCATTCTGGCCATTGCGGTCAAAACGCTCAGCAACTACGCAAATCACGTCTTCCATACCGAGTTGGACCAGCGTTTCGCGGGGCACGCATGGCAGGCTGAACGCTAGCAAGCGCCGGCAAGACGTCAATGCAGCGCGGTCGCCATCAGCGGGTGAGGCCGGTGGGAGGGCATGCACGCGCGCAGTCTGGATACAGAACTCGAGACCCATGTCCCAGTCCGCAGACCTGTCTGCGGCCATCTCGGCATGATCTTCGCCTGGTTATAAGCAGTGGCGATGCCCCCGCACCCGTCGCCGCTTTGGGGACCGGACGGCGGCAAGCCACGAAGTGGGAACTCGATCACCGGTCTTTAACCAACTCCACATCGGCATGACATTGGCGCCCTGCCGGCAGTTGGTACAATTGGGGTCACGCGACCTGCGGCACGAGCTCGTGCGCGGCAATACCCTCGACAGGGTCCGGTAAACTCTCCCAAGGCGCAAGCTCGAGAATCCGCATGGTGGCTTGGTAGCCGGCTTCCCATCGCGCGTGCATCCGGGCGGCGCTGAAATCGAAATCCTTGGTGTAATCGTCGCCGTCCATCCTGGGCGCCTTCAATAAAAGGACTTGCATCGTGGTCCCGCAGCCCCACTGCAATAGTTCCTTGACCGCGGGCAATTCACGCTCGCCCGGTGGAATGTATCGGGCGAGTTCGCGAATGACGTGCCGCAATCGATGAATCTGGCGCTGCCGCGCCAGTTGGCTCTCCACTCGGCTGGCATACTGAATATCCTTTTGCCGGCTGATAACCTGCCAGATCGTTTGCGGCTCAGGGCCCTCCGCGGGCCATAGCTGCACCGCAAAAATGACCGAGTCACGGCGGGGACGGTCATCCAGCACCACCTTGATCGGCGTATTGGAATAGATGCCGCCATCCCAGTAGCTCTCGCCATCGATACGCACGGCAGGAAATGCTGGTGGAATGGCGGCGGAGGCCAACACGTGCTCCAGGCCGAGCGTGGTGTCGCGGTCAGTGAAATAGCGCAGGCTGCCGCTACGCACATTCACCGTGCCCACGGTAAGCCGCGTGTGGTTTTCGTTCAGGTAGGCGAAGTCTACGAGCTTGGCGAGAGACGCGCGCAGCGGTGCCGGCGAGTAGTAGGCCGCCGCCTCGGCGCCGAGCCAAACGTGTGGGCTGAGCCATGCGCTGGGCTGTGGCTAAAAAAAGGTCGGAAGGCCGTTGATGAGCACGGTTAGCTTGTGGAAGGTGTCGTCGACAGCGGAGTAAGGGCCGATCAGTGGGGACAAGCCACAGCGTGTCACCCCGCACCAGAATCGACGCAAATAGTCCAGTCGTTCCGCTGGTTGGTTGCCGGCGAACATGGCCCCGTTAATGGCACCGATCGACGTGCCAATAACCCAGTCCGGTTCAATGCCGGTTTCGTGAAGCGCCTGGTAGACTCCCGCCTGATAGCTTCCCAACGCCCCACCGCCCTGCAACACGAGCACGACCTGTCCGGGCAGCGCCGGAACTCCGCGCAAGGCGAAACGCCTAGCGCGGATCATCTGCGCGTTGCTTTCCATGGACCGTTCCCCGGCCGCAAATGGAAGGCGCGTCCCACATCCGGGTTCGACTCGGCGAAATAACCGGACCCGCCCCGGTAGCCAAACTGCGTGCCGCCGACAGCTTCGCTTGCGATGCCTGAAGGACTGGCAGCCTGTTCTAGCGAACGGGCACGCGCGCCCCGTCCGTGCACGGACTTACGAACTTGGGCGTCGCCGGTGATTGGATCGGACGAGCCCACGCCCAGCCCAACGGCATACGCATTGGGGGTGCCCGTCTCGCCGAGATTCGCTGTTGCAAGATCAGGTCCAACGATTTCAATCTGCAGCGCACTCGCAGTGCGGAGGATAGGTTTGGCGCTCATCTTTCGCTCCCTCTGTGGCACATCTAAGGCCGTCGTCCGAAGCCTCTCTATCTGAAAGTTCGCTCGCAGCGTGGAAAAGGTTTCCGGTTCTGGGCCGAACCGCGTTCCCCGATGAGGCCGCCCGCCAATGAGATAGCCGCACCTGCGGATCTCCACCCTCAACGAGTGAAGCGCCATACACCAAGCAGCGGTTAGTGCGATGCTGTCATCCGCTTCGCGGAGGAGGACTAGGTACCGCTGTGACGGCGTCAAATTGCTGCGCATGTGGCGAAGTCGTTTAAATTGACGCCGCCAATTCCGCGCGTGCTGGAAGGCACCAGTGGCCATTTTGCCGTTACAGTAATGACTCCTCTACAGGAGAACCGCATGAAAGCTCTGCGTTGGTTGCTTCCGGCCCTGCTGCTGTCACTTGCAATGCCCCTGCAGGCTGCCGATGGCTTGGTCACCGTGCAAAGCCAGTTGGCGCCGAGGGCGGCCATGGACAAGCTTGAAGCGGCGGTAAAGGCGCGAGGCCTGACCGTGTTTGCGCGCATCGACCATGCCGCGGGCGCGGCGAAGATCGGTAAATCGCTGCGACCAACCGAGTTGCTGATTTTCGGCAATGCGCAGGGTGGCACACCTCTGATGGAGTGTGCGCAGTCGATCGGCATCGATCTACCCTTGAAGGCGCTCGTGTGGGCGGACATGGACGGGCGGACATGGGTCAGCTACAACGATCCGGTGTTTCTGGCCCAGCGCCATGGTGTGCCTGAGTGCCCCGCCGCAGGCAATTTACGCCAAGCCCTGTCGGGTCTGATTGGTGCGGCCGTGGCGCCGTAGAGAGCGTCCGGGGGAAGCGGAACCGTGCCCATGGGAGCGCCGGCCCGACGCCGGCGCACCTTGGTGTTGCCGCGATCGCCGCGCGGACTGCGGCGGCTGGTCGGTACAGTCGCCGGCGGAGTCGCCCACTGGTTGCGCAGGCTTGGTCGTGCCCGCCGCAACCTGCGCTTTGACCGTCACCCCCGCAGCTTGCAGCGGAGGCGTGTGTTGGGCGCCCGGCCCAGGGAAAGCAGCTTCTTCGCGCGTATGTCGCCAGCCCAGGTAAGCATGGGCTGGCCGTCTGCATAGATCGATACCCTCGCTAGGAAAGACGGACGTGATCGCCTCGCCGTTGGCCGGGGTCTTCCCACCAGAACAATGGGGCCGACGGTCAAGTCAAACCAACACAGCGGCGAAATTTGGCCACCAGTGGCCATCGCACCAGATGAAGACCACCCCCTATTCCTACCAGCCGGTCCAGGAGCGGGGCACGCTGTGGTGCTTCCTGCTCGCGCTCTTCATGCACCTGCTGCTGGGCATTTTGCTGTACTACGGCGTGCATTGGCAGAGCAGCCCCCCGGTCGGCGTCGAGGCCGAGCTGTGGGACGCGATCCCGGAAACCAAGACGGCACTGCCCGAGCCTGTGGTAACGCCGCGGCCGGCGCCCGCTGCGCGACCGAAGGAGGAGGAAGAGGCTGACATCGCGCTCCAACGACAGAAGCACCGTCAGGCGGTGGCCGCCGCGCGTGCACAGGCGCGCAAGCAGGCTGACCTGCGCGCGCGCCAAGCCCGCGAGGCAGCCGAGCGCCAGGAGGCCGCCCGCAAGGACGCGCAGCGCAAAGAGGATGCAGATGCCCAGGCCAAGCGCGGTGCCGCCGCCGACGCGCTGCGCCGGGGCGAGCTGGAGCGTCTGGAGGCCCTGGCCGGCCGTGCGGTTGCCGGCACCGGCGCGGGCGGCACAGCCTCGCCGGGCTATTCTGATCGGTTGCGCCGCCGCGTCAAGCCGAACATCATCTTCACCAAAGACGTGGCCGGCAACCCGGCGGCAGTAGTAGCGGTGCGGTTGGCCCCGGACGGTTCGCTGCTGTCGGCCCGGCTGACCAAGTCGAGTGGCAATTCCGCCTGGGACAGCGCCGTGCTGCGCGCGGTGGAGCGATCCGATCCGCTGCCGCGCGACGAGAACGGCATAGCGCCCGCCAGCCTCACCATCACCTTCAAACCGAAGGACTAGGGCCGTCTGGGCAGTCGGTACACCAGAAGCATGCCTTGGCGGCTGCCACTCTGCTAGGCCTCGGTGCCAGCGGCTCTGGCGTGAACGCTAGACGCCCTACCTGGTCCTGGCGGTAGCCAGCCTGGAGAGCCGCTTGCAGCAAGGTTTCTTGCTCCCCGCTCTATGCGAGCAGGAAATTTTGCAAGTCCTGATCCGTATGCATTTTTTGAAACAAACTGGCATTCACGCACCAAAAAGTACAGTTAGCCCAAGGCGCGAGCCTGACTCTCCAATCCCTCACCCCGCACAGCAGGACAGTTGCGAGACGTCCTTATCGAAGGTCTGCGCCGCGAGCTTCAGCCCCTCGACCATCGTCAGGTACGGGAACAACTGGTCGGCCAGCTCCTGGACGGTCATTCCCGCCCGGATCGCCAGCGCCGCGGTCTGGATTAGCTCCCCCGCTTCCGGTGCCACCGCCTGCACGCCAATCAGGCGGTCCGATCCGGCCTCGGCGACCAGCTTGATGAAGCCGCGCGTGTCGAAGTTGGCGAGCGCGCGCGGCACGTTGTCCAGCGTCAGCAACCGGCTATCGGTCTCGATGCCATCGTGGTGCGCTTCCGCCTCGCTGTAGCCCACGGTGGCGACCTGCGGGTCGGTAAACACCACCGCCGGCACGGCGCTCAGGTCGAGCGCAGTCTCGCCGCCCATCATGTTGATCGCCGCCCGGGTGCCGGCCGCTGCCGCCACATAGACGAATTGCGGCTGGTCGGTGCAATCGCCGGCAGCGTAGATGTTCGGTGCGCTGGTGCGCATGCCCTGGTCGATAACGATGGCCCCTTGCGCATTGACCGTCACGCCCGTCGCCTCCAGCGCCAGTTCACGCGTGTTGGGCGCGCGGCCCGTGGCGACCAGCAACTGGTCGGCGCGGATTTCACTACGCCCCGTGGTGAGCACGAATTCACCGTCTGCGTAGGCCACCTGGCTGGCCTGCGTGTGCTCCTGCACCGTGATGCCCTCCGCGCGGAAGGCGGCCGTTACGGCCTCGCCAATAGCCGGGTCCTCGCGGAAGAACAGCGTGCTGCGCGCGAGGATCGTGACCTCGCTGCCGAGACGCGCGAAGGCCTGCGCCAGCTCCACGGCTACCACCGACGAGCCGATCAAGGCCAGCCGCTTCGGCAGGGTGTCGCTGGCCAGCGCCTCGTTCGAGGTCCAGTACGGGGTGTCTTGCAGACCAGGGATCGGCGGCACGGCCGGCCTGGCGCCAGTGGCGACCAGGCAGCGGTCAAACGCCACCTCGCGCTCGCCGCCCTCGGCCAGGCGCACGCTTAGGGTATGCCCGTTCCGGAAGCAGGCCTCGCCGCGCAGCACCGTGATGGCCGGTGTGCTTGCCAGGATGCCCTCGTACTTGGCGTGGCGCAGCTCGTCGACGCGTCCCTGCTGCTGGGCCAGCAGGCGGTCGCGCACGATCGCCGGCGGCGTCGCCTGGATGCCGCCGTCGAACGGGCTTGCGCGGCGCAGGTGGGCGATGTGGGCCGCGCGGATCATGATCTTGGACGGCACGCAGCCGGCGTTGATGCAGGTGCCACCGATGGTGCCGCGCTCGATCAGGGTCACCTGCGCGCCTTGTTCGACCGCCTTGAGGGCCGCCGCCATCGCGGCGCCGCCGCTGCCGATGACGGCGATGCGCAGCGCGCTGCCTTCGCCACCGGCCGGCTCACCGGCGCCCAGCCCGCTCAGTGCCGTGTCGAGCAGGCTGCCGCGCTTTTGCGCCGGCGGGGCGTCGGCGAGCATGGCCCGGTAGCCGAGTCCGGTCACGGCCGCGGTCAGCGCCTCCGGCGATGTGTCGGGCTCGGCAGCGATCTGCGCCGTCCCCTTCAAGTAGGACACGACCGCCGACCGCACGCCCGGCACCTTCTCCAAGGCATCCTTGACGTGGACGGCGCACGAGTTGCAGGTCATTCCAGTGATCTTCAGGTGGGTCATGCCACAGGTCCTTCGTTCATACAGGCAGTGCTATGGCCAAACGCGCCTCAGCCGCGTTTGGCCGGCAGTTCACAGGCGTCCGGTGCGCCGCAGCGCTTCGCCGGCGAGACGAAATCCCAGATCGATACCCCGACCATGAAGGCCAGGCCGACATAGAGCAGCGCCTCGCTGCGCCAGCCAACCGTCAAATACACCGCGGCCAGCACCAGGAATGGGCCGATCACGCCGAGCGCGGTCCGCTGCCACTGCCGATGGTTAAGCCAGGCGGTCGCATTGGCGAGCAGCGCGATGCCAGCGAACACCGGCAGCAGGATGCTAATGAACAGCCCCTCGTACTGGCTCAGGAAGCCCAGGCCGATGGCCGCGCCCAGGCTGGCGATCGCAGGAAAGCAGCTCGCGCAACCCATCGCCGAGACGATACTGCCGAGCGCCCCCGCCTTGCTGGTCAGGCGCGTGATCCGTCCCATGGTCTTACTCCCGTGTTTGCTCCGGGCTTACCGCTTGACGCTGGATGGATAGCCTGCGTCCTGGGTCGCCTTGGCCAGCTTCGGCGCGCCGGTCTTGGCATCATCAAAGGTGACGACGGCCTCGCGCTTTTCGAAGCTCACATCGGTCTTGCTCACCCCGTCGACCTTGGAGAGCGCTTTCTTGACCGTGATTGGGCAGCTCTCGCAGGTCATGCCAGGCACGGACAGGGTGACGGTTTGCATGGCGGCCCACGCGGGAGCAACGGCGGCGAGAGCGACGGCGGCAAACAGCTTCCTCATGGCGAACTCCTGATTAGTAGAACAATGGCATCACGTAAGGAAAGCCGAGTGCAACCAGAACCAGCAGGGCGACGACCCAGAAAATGAGCTTGTAGGTGGCACGCACCTGCGGGATCGCGCAGGCCTCGCCTGGCTTGCAGACCTGCACCGGGCGGAAGATACGCTGCCCGGCGAAGAAGAGGGCCAGCAGCGCGGTGCTGAGAAACAGCGGCCGGTATGGTTCCAGCGCGGTCAGGTTACCGATCCAGGCTCCGCTGACGCCGAGCGTAACCAGCACCAGCGGCCCCAGGCAGCAGGTGGAGGCAAGAATGGCGGCGAGCCCACCGGCGAAGAGCGCACGGCGCCCGGGTTGCAGTTCCGGCATGCGCGGGTCCTTTCGTACTTTCGAAGTGGGAAGGGATAGCGTAACCTTACTTCCGTACTAATGTACGGAGTCAAGCGATATGGGGAGCGAATTGGCGAACCTGACCATCGGCGCCTTCGCCAAGGCGGCTGGGGTCAACGTGGAGACCATCCGGTTCTACCAGCGCACGGGGGTGCTGCCAGAGCCGGACAAGCCTGCCGGCGGGATTCGTCGCTATGGCGAGGCGGATGTGATCCGGGTGCGCTTCGTGAAAGCGGCCCAGCGGCTGGGATTCAGCCTGGAAGAAATCGGCGAACTGCTTCGCCTCGAGGACGGCACCCATTGCGAGGAAGCCAGCAGTCTCGCCGAGCGCAAGCTCAACGACGTGCGCGCAAAGCTCGCCGACCTCAGGCGCATGGAGGCCGTACTGTCCGAGTTGGTGTGCGCCTGCCATGCGCGCCAGGGCAACGTTTCCTGCCCGCTGATCGCATCGCTGCAAGCTGGGACAGTGCGTCAAGGGGCGTAGTGGACGCGGCTACGCTGGCCTGGTTCGCATCGACTGCTGTTTTGCCGCTTTGTCGCGGCCGGCCCCGCACTCGCCCTCGCGTTCGACGCGAGCGATCAGGCTGGGTCAGTCATCGCCACCAGGGCGAAGCAGCTCCAATGGACGCAGCGCGTGCGCGGCGCGCCTGAGCAGCAGAATCCAATCGTCCAGTTCTTCAATGGTGGCCTCAGCTTGGTCGACGAGGGTCGGGCCGGCGGTCGAACACGACAACGCGACGCCGTTGATGATCGTGTGTGCCATGCCATGCCATGCCATGCCATGCCGTGCAGATGCAGCAGGTCAGAAGGGCAAGTGCGGCGGGTTGTGACGGCGACGCTCAGGCTCTCGTCGCCCATGATCCATGCCGTGGCACAATTCACGATATGGCTCGCGCACCGTGTGAGTCGTGCACCAGCGCCACGGCGAGCACGGCATGCACCTCGGTATGCAGTGAGCGTGGCGGGATGCAGCAATCACTGCCGTTCCCTTTTTGCAGAACCAACGCCGAGCGCATGTATGGGATTGGGATGCGCCCAAATAGGCCAACAGGGGTATGCACGGCCGAGTTGCTGATCAAGCGAGGAGGATGTGATCGGCCAACTCAAAATCCCAGTGGCACTGGCTCTCTCCGGCATGAACATTCGCAAGCTGGCAGCCTGAAGGTTTGCCACCCGGAGTGTATCGATGCCAAGAGCTTTGGCACTTTTTCGGCTCATGGTGCGATGCAGCAACGCAACCGTCGCGGTGGGCCCATCCTCTGGCGCCGGCACCGCTCGCACAGGCCGGCCCTGGCCGCACGGGCTATGTGTGAAGACATCCTCCGGGCCCTATTCGCCGTGCTGATCTTCGGCATCCGAGTTTCTCTGATCTATAATCGTCCCATGGTTCGCGGCATCCGAACGGCGCTCCTATGGTTGATCTTGTTTGCGCTCCCGCTACACGGGTTCGCCGGCGGCGCCATGCTGCGTTGTGTCGGGATACCTATGGCCACCTCGCAGCCGTCCGGTCCGATGGCCAGCGGCACCGATATTGATCGGGGAGCAGGGGCGGCGCCAATCGCCAGCGCGCAGCCTGCCCCAACGGATTGCGGGATGGCGGCTAGCGGCTATTCACCCCAGTCCTTGGCCGGGCATTGCCTTGCGGCGGCCGCATGCGACATCGTCGCAGCGCCGGCCCCGCGGGCACTGGCGTTCGTCGTCCCGGCGGCAAGTGCCGCCCCTCCGCTTCCACGTCTCTCAATTGGCGTCTGTTTCTTCACCGACGCACCCTACCGTCCACCTAGCATTCTCGCCTGAGAGGTCTGCGCCTGCCATCGCTGGAATTTCAGCGGTGAGTGCATGAGCGATGACCACCGCCACGGGCGTACTCGCCGTGGCGGCATCGCCGAGTCGGCCAGCGCGACGCCTTCCTCGCTGCAACGCGTCGAGCCATGGTCGGCATCTCGGTCAACGATTGACCTGGTGCGCAAATTGGAGCTGTCTGATGATTCGACAACTTGGCCTATGTACGGCGGTGGCCGCCTTCGCCCCGCTCGCGTTTGGCACGCCGGCCCGCGCCGAAGGTGATCTCGTTCGCGGCGCGCAAGCCGCCCGCGCCTGCATGGCCTGCCATTCGTTTACGCCGGGGCGCCACCTGACAGGGCCGAGTTTAGCCGGCGTCTGGGGCCGCAAGGCGGGCACAGCCGACGGCTTCGCGCGTTACTCGGATGCGCTCAAGCGATCTGAACTGGTCTGGGACAAACGGAATCTCGATGCGTGGCTCAAGAACCCCGCGGCGCTGGTGCCGGGTAACGCCATGGGCTTTCCCGGTATTGCCGATACGCACACCCGAGCTGATCTGGTCGCCTACCTTGAGGCCGTTTCCAGCGGCCGGGTGACGGCGCCCGATCGTGGCCTACCGAACTTGAAGGAGGTCGATACGGCATCGCGCGTCACCGCAATCCGCTATTGCGGTGACGCGTACCGCCTGACCACCGCTGACCGGCAAACCTACACCTTTTGGGAGTTCAACCTGCGATTTAAAACAGATGGCAGCGCTGACGGCCCGCCTGCCGGCAAGCCTGTGCTGATCGGCACCGGCATGCAGGGCGACCGCGCTGCAGTGGTCTTCGCGCGGCCGGAGGAAATCTCGTCATTCATTCAACGGCAATGCTCATGAACAATAGGACAACAGACCATCCCGACGCGCTAACGCCCCATGGCGACGCTCCGGCGAAGTCTGGAGCCTGGGTCCACCGGCGCACGCCGAGAAGAGCCTGGCTTGCAGGGCTCGGCGTCTTAGGGCTTGCCGCAGGTCTGGCGGCGTACCGGCGCCTGGTCTCTGACGAGATCCCCGTCGGAGTGGTGGTCCATGCGCGTGCGCGCGGCCTGCCGCCGATGCGATTCACGGACGCGTACGGCGCAGCGACGAGCCTGGCCGCATTTCGCGGCCGGCTCGTGCTGCTCAATGTGTGGGCTACCTGGTGCGCCCCCTGCCGCGAGGAAATGCCGACGCTTGACCGCCTCCAGGCGTCCCTGGGTGGACCAAACTTCGAAGTGGTCACAGTGTCGATCGACATGGGCGGCCTACCAACCATTCAAGCATTCTTTCGCCAAACCAACGTCAGGCACCTGCATCCATATCTCGATACCTTCCACGAGGCAGCGGCCTTGGCCGCAACAGGCATTCCGCTCACCCTCCTGATCGACAGCAACGGCCGCGAGGCGGGCCGCAAGCTGGGGCCTGCCTCGTGGGACGACGCGCGAATGCTGCGGCTGATCCGACATTACTTGCCGGCCGCGGCCACCCGACAGGAGATCAAAAACCCATGAGTGAGTGGCCACACGCCCGCCGCCAACATGCCGGCCTTGCCAGCATCGCACTGCGAACCGCGGGCGCGCCGCTTGCGGCGCTGGTGCTCGTTTGCGTCGGTTTTGCTGCCGCGGCGGCGACGTCCGACGTGGTTGTCACCGACGCGTGGGCGCGCCCCACGGTTCCAGGCCAGCCCGTCGGCGCCGCCTACCTCAGCATCATGAGTGCGCAAGGCGCGACGCTCACCGGCGTGCAAAGCGATGCCGCAGGCACGGTGCAAATGCACAGCATGCGCCAGGACGGCAACGTGATGCGCATGCGTGCGCTTGATCGGCTCGCGCTGCCCGCGGGCCAGACGGTCCGCCTTGCACCGGCTGGCACACATCTGATGCTGCTGCAGTTGAAGAAGCCACTGCGTCCCGGCGACTCGGTGACGCTCGATATTACGGTCGTCGATAAGGCTGGTGGCCAGCACATCGTGCACGCCATCGCGCCGGTAAGGGCCACTCCGCCGGAGGAAGGTAAGCCATGATCGTCAAAGCGCTCGTTCCCCTCGTGCTGGCATTGGCCTTGGCTGCCTGCGGCAACCGCACCGACCCGCAATCGCCGCCGTCGGCATTCAAGTCCACCGACATCACCGCCGTCGACTGGGGGCGCGACTTTCATCTGATCGATCACAACGGCCGGCCACAAAGCCTCTCCGACTTCAGGGGCAAGGTGGTGATGCTCTTCTTCGGCTACACCCATTGCCCGGACGTGTGTCCAACCACAATGGCCGACATAGCGCGGGTTCGCGCCAAGCTGGGCGAGGACGGCCGCCGAGTACAGGGCTTGTTCGTCACCGTCGATCCCAAGCGCGACACCCCGCAGGTACTCGCGCAATATGTGCCCGCCTTCGACCCGAGCTTTCTCGGCCTCTATGGCGACGAACAAACGACCGCGGCGCTGGCCAGAGAGTTCAAGATCTTCTGGGACGCGCAGAAGCCCGACGCCCAGGGCAACTACACCGTGGATCACAGTGGCGGGATCTATGTGTTCGATCCGACGGGCCGCCTGCGTCTGCTGATGCGTCCGGGAACGGCCATCGATGCGATGGCAGCTGATGTCGCGCTTCTGCTGAAGGGGTAAACCAAGGTGGCGATGACCTTCATTCGAATGGCCACGGCAGCCGTGCTCGCCGTGTTGGCAACGGTTGCCGCTGCCGACGAGCGCGCGGTGCGCGCGATGCTTGAGCACACCTTCCCGAAAACACCAATCCAGAGCATTGCCAAGACTCCGGTTGCGGGTCTGTTCGAGGTGGCGATCGACGGTCAGGTTTACTACGTCAGCGGGAATGGGCGCTACATCCTCGGCGGCCCGCTAGTCGACGTCAAGAATCAGGTGAACCTCACTGAAGCGCGCCTGGAAACGCTCAATGCCATCCCTTGGGAAAGCCTTCCGCTGCATCTCGCCATCAAGCGCATCAAAGGCGCCGGCACGCGGCGCATCGCGATCTTCGAGGACCCCGACTGTCCCTATTGTAAGGAGTTGGAGCAGACATTGAGCGGTATTGACGATGTGACGGTGTATGTGCTGCTATACCCCATCGGCGAATTGCATCCCCATGCCGCGGACAAGTCCAAGGCCGTCTGGTGCGCGAAGGACCGCGCCAAGGCCTGGGATGACATCATGCGCACCGGTGCGGTGCCCCCCAACGCCGGCACCTGCGACAACCCCATCGCGAAGATCGCCGACTTCGCGAAGCAGCACCGGATTCTCGGAACGCCGACGATATTTCTTTCGGATGGCCGGCGGTTGGTCGGCGCCGTCGCCCGTGCGGAGCTGGAGAAGCAATTGCTCCGCGCCGCAAAGCCCTAGCTCAGCGCTGGCAGCCATGTCTCGAGAGTCGATGTTGCCTCCTGTCGCCAAGGTGTTCGCCGCCTACACCGGACAGCACCTGCTTCCCTTCAGGGTCGTCGCCGATACCCAGGGCCGGATCGCCGCCGCCGTCAACCACGTGACGCTCACGCCCACAGCCGTGCTGATTGACAAGGACGGCGGGATCCTGCGGCCGATCATCGGCGAGCCGGGTTTCGCTGCGTTGCACGCCCTGATCGATAAGGAGTTGGCCGAATGAGACAACGCCGCGCCGCCGCTCCTTGCCGACGCGTCCATCGTCCGCGACTCGCGCACTGCCCCGCGCCGCCGGCATCGCGGCGATCGCCTTCGCGCCCCCCGGGGGGCGCCGTCGCGCTGCTGGTCCAGGCCGCGGCTGGGCTGTTGGCGCTCAGGAACATTCCCGCCCACCTGGGAATCGCCGATGCGGTCAGGAGCCAAGAGCCAGGCGGAGGCGGCGGGCGGCGCCGAACCGTGATGATCACTCGTATGAAAGCACGCGCGGTTCGCGCGGTCTTTTGGCTGCTGTTCACCGCCTCACTCGGTGCTTACGCGGGGGGCGACGCGCCTTCGCCCGCAGCGCGACCGCAGGTCAGCCAGGTGCCGGCAGCCGGGGGAGCGCTCGATGCGGTCAGGAGCTGGTTGGCGGGAGGCTCATCGGGGGGCGAACTGTTGCCGCCTGATCAGGCTTATTGGATCAGCGTACGCGTGCAGGATGCAGACACCCTCGTCGCCACGCTCTCGCCCGCCAAGGACTACTATCTCTATCGCGACCGCATCAAGTTCAGCGTCGAATACCCGCCCGGGCTGGCAGTGGGAAGCGTCTCGTTGCCGCCCGGCGACCTCAAGGACGATCCCACCTTCGGCAAGACGGAGGTCTACCATCGACCCGTCGAGGCCGTGATTCATCTCTCGCCGAGTGGTGCCCGCGCCGCGTCCGTCAGGCTGCATGCGAGCTACCAAGGCTGCAATGAACCGCGGGGGGTGTGCTATCCGCCGATTGAGAAAAGCCTGACCGTTGCGCTGGATGGCATCAACACGGCGTCTGCGCAGGCGCCAGCCGAACAGAAGCTGGGATCCGCAAGCATCCTCTCGGGTCAGCGCGCCAATATTCCAGACGATCTCTCCGAGGCGGGGCGCATCCGGCGGCTATTCGCGCGCGGCGGCGCCTGGACCCTCGTTGCTGCGTTCTTCGGCTTCGGCGTGCTGCTGGCCCTTACACCCTGCATGCTGCCAATGTTTCCCATTCTTTCGGGAATCATCATGGGTCACGGTCAGCACGTGACGAAGCGCCACGCCTTGGGCCTGTCGGCCATCTATGTGCTGGGCATGGCGATCACGTACGCTGCGGCCGGCGTCGCGGCGGGGCTGGCCGGCTCCCTGCTGTCGGCGTACCTGCAAAGCCCCTGGGTCCTGGGCGCATTCGCGGCGATCTTCGTGCTGCTCGCGCTCTCGATGTTCGGCCTGTACGATCTGCAACTGCCGTCGTCGCTGCAAAGCGCGCTGGCCCGCGTCAGCAGCCGCGTCCCCGGGGGCCACGCTGCCGGCGCGTTCCTGATGGGCGCGCTCTCGGCCGTGATCGTCGGGCCGTGTGTCGCCGCGCCGCTGGCGGGTGCCTTGCTCTACATCAGTCAGACGCGCGATGCGATATTGGGCGGTGCGGCGCTGTTCTCGATGGCCGTCGGCATGGGCATGCCATTGCTGGTGGTTGGCGCCACCGCCGGCACCCTCCTGCGCCGGGCGGGGTCCTGGACAGAGTCGGTCAGGCGCCTGTTCGGCATCATGATGCTGGCGGTCGCGATCTATTTGGTTTCGCCAGTGATCCCCCTGGCCGCACAGCAACTGCTGTGGGCGGTGCTGCTGATCGTCTCGGCAATGTTCGTCCACGCCATCGACCCACTGCCGCACGATGCGCCGGGCCACCGGCGGCTCTTCAAGGGCGTGGGCGTGATTGCGCTGGTGATCGGCATCGCACTGCTGATTGGCGTGCTATCCGGCAGCCGCGATCTGCTGCAGCCGCTTGCCCGGATTCGCGGCGCCCCAGTGCCTGGCCGAAGCGAGCTCGCATTTCAGCCAGTGAAGAGCCTCGCCGATCTCGATGCGCGATTGCTGTCGGCGCGCGGCCGCTACGTCATGCTGGATGTCTGGGCCGATTGGTGCGTGTCGTGCAAGGAGATGGACAGCCTCACGTTTAGCGACCCGCAAGTGCAGGCGCGGCTGAGAGACGTGCTCGTGCTGCGCGCTGACGTCACGGCGAACAGCACCGACGACCGGGCCGTGCTACGTCGCTTCGCCCTGTTCGGACCGCCGGGCATCGTCTTCTTTGACAAGCAGGGCCAGGAGTTGGCGTACCGGGTGATCGGATTTGAGCCACCGGAGAAATTCCTGGCTTCGTTAGACCGCGCATTCGCGCCGCCATAGGCGTCCCGCAATGAATGGAACTCCCAAGAACCACGAAAGAAGCTGCATGCAACCATCGGCGCGCATCGGATGGACAATCCGAAGAGGCAATCCCGTTCTAGGGGAGCGCATTCGCTTCCGAATTCCAGGCATGCAAGGAGGACGAATGAACAGGTTTTCGACTAAGGTCGCACGACTTGCTGCCGACACCGTCTCGGGCGCAATGGCCCTGGCCCGCCGAGCAGGGATCCGACACAAAGCTAGTGCCGAACTGACCCGGCAAAGCAGACTTGCTAACACGGCATGCGAAAGTGAAATCCGAAGGCAACAGGGGCGGCAGCGCTTCCTCATCGCGGGATCTCGGGCTGCGGCAGGCATCGCCCTGCTCGCCGGTCTGCTGGACCTGCATACTGCGACGGCGGTCGCGCGGGCGGTGGAAGCGCCCCGGAGCAAAACGATCGCGCTGGCCTTCGCTCCGGCGAGCCAGACCCTCTTCAAGGCGAGCGGCGATGCGGTGTATCGCAGCGGCGATGGCGGGCACCATTGGTCGCCCATCGGGCTTCCGCCCGCATCGGCGCCGAGGCGCATCACGTCGATCGCCGTAGCCGACGGCGAACATGGCGCCATCTATGTGGCAGGCCCCGGCATCGGTGTGCTGCGCAGCGTTGACGGAGGGCGCAACTGGTCGGCGCGCAACGACGGCCTGCCCGGCACTGATATCGCCGCCCTGTCCACGCACGCCGACCGGCCTGAAACCGTCTATGCCTACGTGAGCGGCAAGGGCATTTTCCGCAGCGAGGATGGCGGGCAACATTGGAAGCTGATGGATGCCGGGCCGCGCGGCGGCATCACGCGCTTCGTGCATTCGAATATGCCGGGCAGCATGCAAAGCGGCTGGCTCTTCGTCGCCGGGCCGCAAGGCGTGCGTCGCGCGATGGACTGCTTCTGTGGCTGGCGCGATGCCGGTGAACTCAGGCGCGCGGTTCGCGCGGTGGCCTACGATCCTCGCCAACCGAACCACGTCTACGCTGCGACCGATACAGGGCTGTTCCTCAGCGTCGACGGCGGCGAGAAGTGGTCGCTGGTGCACACGCCGGTCGCGACCATCGAGGCGCTCGTCGTCACGCCGGCAGGCGCGCTCTACGCCGCCGGCGCCGACGGCAGCTTATTCCACCGCAGCGCCGCTGCGAACAGATGGGAGCGCATCGATGCATAGCCTCATTACCTGTTGCGGCGTCGCGTTGGCGCTGATTACATCAATGGCACGCGGCGATGGCAACCCCGGCGACCCACGGCGAATCGATGCCGGGCGCCGCATCTATGCCGCCCAATGCGCGGTGTGTCATGGTCCCCGCGGCGAGGGCCAGCCCGATTGGGATCGGCCCGACGGCGCAGGCGAATTGCCCGCCCCTCCCCACGATCGTGCAGGACACACCTGGAAGCATGCGGACGCGATGCTCTACCGCATCGTCAAGAACGGCTGGCGAGACCCTTACAACAAGACAGAGCGCCTAACAATGCCCGCCTTTGCCCAAGCGCTTTCCCCCGCAGAGATCCGCGACGTGATCGAGTATCTCAAGACGATGTGGACACCCGAACAAAGACGCTTTCAACGGGAAGAGAGCGAACAGGGACCTTTCCCGCCCGAGGCGCACTGACCCTGCGCCATGAACCAGGCCATCCACCCACCCCAAAGACGGAGGACCACACCATGCGACACCCAAAGATGCTGTTGACAGCGCTCGCACTGGCGGCGCCATTGACCGCAATGGCCGCAGCCATCCCAGTCAAGCTCTACAAGAACCCGAATTGCTACTGCTGCGATCTCTATGCCAAGCACCTCGCCGAAAACGGCTTCAAGGTGGAGTTGATCAACACCACCGACATGGCGTCAATCAAGCAGCAGTACAACGTGCCCGAGAAGCTCGAGGGCTGTCATACTGCGCTCGTCGGGGGCTACGTGGTCGAGGGGCTGGTCCCGGCGCAGTTCGTCCAGCGGATGCTGAAGGAGCATCCGCCGATCAGGGGCGTCGCGCTGCCTGGCATGCCGGTCGGCGCGCCTGGCATGCCTGGAGTCAAGCCGGCGCCGCTAACCATCTACACGCTAGACTCGAGTTCACCGCCCAAAGTCTTTGCGAGCTTCTGAGGTACAGGGGCGATCTTCTGCCGGCATGAGCCCCGGGACGAAATTGCTGCGTCTCGGCGCTCAGCACGGCGCACGATTGCTTCTGTTGGGCACATGCGCGCTTACCAGCTCGGTGATGCGGAATCGGGGCCGCCATCCGCCACTCGGGTCACCACCTGCCAATGCCGGCGTCGCCAAGGCCCTTGTCGACACCAGGGCGGATGAGTCTGACCATCACCGTTCTGGCTCTCCAGGCGCGACACGAAGGTGAAGAAAGCTATCAACCGGCAGTACCGCCACGATCCCAGCGCCTGGCACCGTCGATTGTCCCACCTCGACGATCGCGTTGGTGATGGCCTCGACCTCGGTTTCCTCAGCGAAGATCTCGATCTTGGTATGTACGGTGGTCAGGTCGCTTGAGAAGAAATTCCGATACTCGCCGTACCCCTTGACTTTGGTTGCCGTCAGTCCGGGCGCGTGGACGGTAGCGAGCCGCTTTTCCAGTCTTTCCAACAGCTCGGAGGGAACGATGGCGATGATACATTTGGTGCTCATGGAAGTCTCCTTGACAACTCCGATACAGGCGATTGGCGGGTTCTATCAGGCGGGCCCATTGCGATCCTGGCCGACCACCAGTCGGGTTTCGCCCTGGTACGCGTACGGCGGAATCTCCAGATTGAGCGGCGCGGGAACCGCGCGGAACACGCGTCCGGCGAGATCGAACTTGGAACCATGGCAGGGGCAGAAAAAGCCCCCAGGCCAGTCATCGCCCAAATCCGCCGCGCCAACGTCCGGGCGATAGGTTGGAACGCAGCCCAGATGGGTACAGAGGCCTATCGCCACAAAGAAGTCCGGGCGCAGCGAGCGCGTCGCATTGCGCGCGTCGGCGGGCTGCTGCGCCTCCTTGGACAACGGATCGGCCAACAGACGATCATGCCTGCCCAGGCCATCCAACATTTCGCGGGTCCGGTGCAGGATCCAGACGGGCTTGCCACGCCAGGCAATAGTGACCAGAGACCCTGGCGCCGCCGTGTCGAGGTTCACCTCGACGGGTGCGCCCCGCGATCGCGCGGCCTGGCTTGGCGCCATGCTTGCCACGAATGGCACCATGGTGCCGACCAGTCCTACTCCACCCAAGGTGCCGGTGGCCAGCAGCAGCAGCCTGCGCTGGCGTGCGTTCTGTGAAGCTGCCGTCGGATTGTTCATCGCAATTAACTCCAATCCAGGGTCCATGTGGCCAGCAACGTGACTGGCTGCCAACGGCTCAGTCGCCGCGTGTGCCGAGTAGCTGGGCCCATTGGCCGCGGCCCGGCAGGAACATGGGCACCTTTGTTCGATACGCCTCGTAGGCCGCCCCGAAGCGGTGAGCCATGTCTTGCTCTTCTTTCCTTGCAAGCAGTACATAGGCCAGCACAATGAGCGGAAACAACGCTACGGTGATCAGGGTGGGCCAATGCACGATCTGGCCGAACACGGCCAGCATGATGCCGGTGTACTGGGGATGGCGGACTACCGCGTAAGGCCCCTCCTGGGCCATGCGCCCCTCGCGGCTTGCCCGATAGACGGCACCCCAGCCCCGGACCAGCAGCACGACACCGGTGACAATGAAAATGCCACCGAGCAGCATCTCGATGATGGCGCCAGCCGGGCCATAGCCGAGAAGCGTTGCCCAGAGGTGCCCACTGTAGGCGGTGCGCGGGATATCGAGCCCAAGGAAGCCCGTCAGCAGGTAGATCGTGAGGGGGAAGCCGTACATCTCGGCGTACAGCGCGATGATGAATGCCTGAACCAGACCAGCCCCGGCCCATTCTCGCCAGCCTTGTGGCGCCACGTATCGAAACAAGACCCACGACACCAGGACGACCACGACCGCTACCAGGCCCCAGTGGCCGTAGTGCGCGCTAAACCCAGCGATATCGTTCACGGTACGCCTCCCCAACGGTAGCGTCCTTGGCGGCTCAGGCAGACGTTGCCTGAGCATCTGCGCCCCTTACTTGTCCTCCGGCTGTGGCGGTTTGCGTTCGTCGCGCGGCTTCATTTCCTTCATGCCGAAGAACATCGCCAACGGGCATACCAGGATCAGCAGGATCGGCGCGAAGCCGCGAATGGCGCCCTGGTACTGCGGGAATGCCACGTACCCGACGAGAAGCAGCACGGCAAATCCAATGGCAATCTTGATCATCGTCTTGATGCTGCACATGATCGTTACCTCCTTGCATCAATGTCCCACACGATTACGAGTCCCCTTGCGTCACCATGGCAGGAGGGCACGCTCTTGCCCGCTTGCTTCTGGCGCTGCTCCACAGCTTGCACCCGGGCTAGCAAAAGCCGAACCCGCCCATCATGCGTTGATGCATCATGAGCATGCCGACCGCGCCAAGGGATGCGAGCACGCCGATGACGGCGAACACGATCAGGAGGACTCTCCATATCAACGATTTGTTCACGTGCTACCTCACATCTTCGTTGGCGGCCTGGGCACGCATCCGCTGCGCGTGCCCTGCGACCTCCAACCGTCCAGTTACTCCTTGATGCGAAACGGATCGGGCTTCCGCGCGGACGGCTGCTCGGTCATCGCGCTCACTTGATCATCGTGCGCGCTCATGCTCTTCATCATCAGCCACATCGACAGCGGGCAGAGCAAGAGCAGGAAATAGGGGCCAATGCTCAGGACAAGCGCACGGATCGGCGGCCATACGGCATAGGCCGCAGCCAGCATCGCCAGCAGGGCGATGCCTGCGGTGATCATCGCTTTCGGATTGGATTTCATTTACGGTACTCCTATCGGACAGGTTCGAATCGGAACGGCACCCTTACTTCGTCGGCGGCGCCTGGATCTTGTCCGCGTACTTGCGCATGATCTCGCCCATCGCCTGCATCATGTCCGCATGCATCTGCATCGAAAGCTTCTCGTTCCCAGGTGGCAGGCCCATCATCGGGCAGCTTCCCATCATGCCGCCGCCGCCCATCATGTGGTCCATCATCATGTCGTGCCCCTTGTCCTGGGCACCCGCCTTGGCGCTTTCGGCGCCATGGGTTGCACCGGCCGCTGCGGACCAGCCGCTAACGCCAAGCATCACAACGGCCAGGGTTGCGGCCACTAGTGATTTCGTACTCATGTCGATCTCCTTATCGATCGCGATTCAATGACCCCGCGCCAATCCAGCACCAGACCAGTGGGCGGACAGACAATCAGTCCGGCTCCCCCAGGTCGGATGCCAGAGGCCGGATCGCACGGATGCATGCGCTTAGCCTGGTCGGCTGAAGCGCCCTATATCACTTGGACTCGGAAGCCCCCTTCTGGCTGCCACTGCCGGTCGACTGGGAGTCCATTTGTTTCATCATTTCGTCGCAACGCGCCAGCATCGCTGCCTGAGAGGCGGATGTACTGGAAGTCGCCCCGGGGTGTTGCGCCGCCGTGCGCGCGCGATTGATGACGTCCCAGTCCGGGCCGGCGAACGCCTGCGCGGTCGCGACGCCGAGTGAAATGAGAACGAGAGTCTTGAGAGTGGAGTGCATGATGATCTTCCCCAGAATTCGGCTTTGTTTGGCTCACGCAACGGGGTCAGAGCACCCACGCTCGGGCAGAGCCACCAAAGTCAAGCACGTGGCCGAGGTGGGCCACGCGTGGGGATAGATCAGATTCGCAAGCGGGCCGTTGCGAGATAGACCGGACCAGGCGATGTGTTCGCGCTGTCCGCCGTGTGGAAGATTCGAAAGGTGTACGGCGTGGGCGGGAGAAGGTGTACAAGCCCAGCCGTGGCCGGCAAGACACCGAGATCGGGACCGTGAGCGTTGCTGTCGGCCCAGTGCCGACCGTCCTGCTGATGGTCCGCGCACAAGGCCGGCTGCGCGTGGTCCATCTCCAGGCAGCTTGTCATGGTGGCCATCGCCGCAGGCTCCATGACCCCCTCAGACTCCTGCGGGCATAGGTACCCAGCCACCGCAAGGCGCGCAAAGAGTACCGTCGCCAACAACAGCAGCGCAAGCAAGCGGGTGAAGGGGCGAAGGCTATGCTTCATGAATCACGCCAAGCATCTGTCCTAGTCTAGCGCCGCCCGATCCGGGCAGCAAGGCGAGGAGACAGGGGTTGGTAGAGTCGAGTCTAGACATGATGACGATTTGCGATGCCGCACTGGCTACGCTACGCGGCGTCTCAGCCGTAGCGCATTGGAAATCACTGAGACCGAACTCAGGCTCATGGCCAGCGCCGCGATCATCGGTGACAGCAACCAGCCGGTGAATGGGTACAGCAACCCCGCCGCCAGCGGGATACCCAGCGCGTTATAGACAAAGGCGAAGCCCAGGTTCTGCCGCATGTTGGCGATAGTGGCTTCGGAGAGCTCGCGGGCGCGGGCGACACCGCGCAGATCGCCCTTGACGAGGGTCATC
>NZ_JFJV02000122.1:0-8138 GCF_000611145.1 Cupriavidus sp. SK-3
TCAAGCTATTTACGGGATGTTGTACTAGGCGCTGCCACCGCCGAGCGATCTGCGCGAAGGCGTCTTCTCGATCCGGATGCGGCTGTCCCGCCTTGCTGCGCGAGCGGAACAGGCAGCGGTATTCCTCCTGGCGCTCATTGCGGCTGTCGCGTAGCGACTGGCCGAGGCTTGCTGGCGGAGTTCGGAGTTCCGGCGAAGGTACTCCGCCAGCCACAACTGCAGCGGATGGCGATGCTCACACGGCGGCATTCAAATGTTGTGGCATGTGCACTGGTCAACAAGCTCGCTCGCACCGCGTGGGCGTTGGCAGCCCATCACACAGTATTCGAGCTGGAGCCGACAGCGGCACCAGTCTGAGTGAACGTTGAGCGGCCGGTTTTGGTGAACCAGGCGATCGCCCCAGAGCCAGCGCCGCATATACGTCAGCAGCCAGTGCGCGTGCGCCTGGTTGAAACGCCAGGCGGTGGAGCGTTCGAGCAGACCGCCCCTGCTGGCGTCCATGAACAGCCAGCCGAAGAAGAAGTAGCGGTACAGGAGGGTGCGAAAGGCAAGCTCTTGCATGATGACTCTTTCAGCCGCGCCAGCCCCGGGAATCGCCTGGCCGGTCTCCGGAACGGCGCCGGTCCCTGCCGTGCCAAAAGCGTCACCCGCTGCGCTGCACCGGCTCGATCAGCACCAGCATACCAAGGAATCGCCATGTCCGAAACCTAACAAAATCCTCGGATCCGCATGCAGCATCGCGGTTACAAAAGGAAGAGCCCTGCCTAGCAAGGGCCTTCTTTCGACGTCCTCGCCGCCCTCCTCAGCCTGCCGGCGGACTCGGCTCGGTAATCACGCTGCAAACTAGCGTGTGCAACTGGCGCTGCAATGGATAGGCCCGTCTGTCACAGCCGTTATCAGTGGCAGGCAATAGAGGGATACCGTCGTTCGACGTGAGATCGGAGCAGGTCATTGAGCACGGCAGTCCGGATTTGCAGTAGAGCGTGCGCGTGCCGCGGCCGCCAAGCCATCTGTTGCCGCTTGACGAAACGCATGCTTATCTTGGGAATGAGGACGCGCCGCCAAACCGGCGGGCTCAAGCCTCGCAGGGCAATTCGGAGTTGAAGGCCGGAGGGCTGAGGGTTGGAGGGCATGAGCGCATTGTAGGTGGCTCATTGGCCTCTCGCCGTTAGTCCGGTTCTTTGCCCCCGCTTTGGCGCGCTCTCCATCATCGACTTCGCCGTCATTGATCTGTGCACAAACTGGAGCTCATCCAATGATTCCAAAACCCGCCCGACCAGCGAGCGTAGCCGTCCTGGTGGTCACGCTTGCCTTCTGCGCACCGGTTCGCGCCGAAGGGGATCTCGTGCGCGGCGCGCAAGCCGCCCGCACCTGCATGGCCTGCCATTCGTTTGCGCCGGGGCGCCACATGACCGGGCCAAGCTTGGCGGGTGTTTGGGGTCGCAAGGCAGGCACGGCCGAAGGTTTTGTGCGCTACTCGGATGCCCTCAAGCGATCAGGCCTGGTGTGGGACAAACGAAACCTGGATGCGTGGCTCAAGAAGCCCGCGGCGCTCGTGCCAGGTAACGCGATGGGCTTCCCCGGAATCGCTGATACGCGTACCCGCGCCGATCTGGTCGCCTACCTTGAAGCGGTTTCCGCCGGTCGCGTGGCGGCACGCGATCAGGGCATACCGAACTTGAAGGCGGTCGATACGGCGTCGCGCGTCGCCGCAATCCGCTACTGTGGTGACGCGTACCGCCTCACCACCGCTGACCAGAAGACCCACACCTTTTGGGAATTCAACTTGCGATTCAAGACGGATAGTAGCGCTGACGGCCCGCCTGCCGGCAAGCCTGTGCTGATCGGTACCGGTATGCAGGGCGACCGCGCCGCAGTGGTCTTCGCCCGCCCTGAAGAAATCTCAACCTTCATTCACCGGCAGTGTCCGTGAACAACAGAACGGCCGACCAGCCCAAAGCACCAGAAGCGGCGCTGACGCCACCGTGAAACTGGGCCCGGCCAACTGGCCCACGACTCGACCGCGTCAGCGTAGCAGCACCGAACTCCGGCGAAGAGGCATATGCCCCGTCGGCCGGGGGAGCGTCAAAATGCTGTTGGCGGCAGTCCAGGCCGAATCGTACCAAGGCGGGACCTGATCGTCCTCAGCCCTTGCCAGCCTCGCCGAACCCCTTCGACAGGCTGTCGAGGAAACGCGGGGCAGACTGGAAGCCGATGACCCGCACCGGGCTTTCACGCCCGTCGGCACCGAACAAAATGATGCCAGGCGGGCCGAATAAGCCGAAACGTTTGAGCAGCGCGCGGTCGTCGGCATTGTTCCGGGTCACGTCGACCTGCAGCAGCACGACACCCGCCAGCCGCATCTGGACGGTTGGATCACTAAAGGTCAAGCGCTCCATCTCTTTACAACTGACGCACCACTCGGCATAGAAATCGAGTAGCACCGGCTTGCCGGCTGCGGCGGCCTGCGCCAGTCGTGCATCGAGCTCGGCCACCGAATGGATCCGCTCGAAGTGCACCACCGCGTGGTCGGCGGCGGTAGCCGGCGCCGACCGGCGAGTGCGCAGGTGCGACAGCGGCTGCAGCGGATCCCGTCCGCCCGACGCCAGTCCGACCATGAGGATGGTCCCCGCCAGCGCGGCCAGCAGGCCTAGGCCCTTGCCCAGCCGGGCCACGCCATGCGGTTCGAGGCCGAGCGAATCGAAGGCGCCCAGGAAGACTGCGGCGATCAGCAGCAGCGCGGCCCACCCCGCCATCACGGCCCAGGGTGGCAATAGCGGGCTGATCGCCCAGATCACCTCGCCCACCAGCAGGAAGCCAAGGCAACGCTTGGTCACCTCCAGCCAGTGCCCGGCGCGCGGCAGAAGATTGCCGGCGGCGACGCCGGCCAGCACTAGCGGCGCCCCCATGCCAATCGCCAATGCGAACAGCGCACCGCCACCGGTCATGGCATCACCGGTTTGTTCGAGATAGGCGAGCGTGCTCGATAGCGGCGCCGGCATGATGCGGGCGACGGCCAACGCGGACAACGCCCCCAGTGCTGCGGCAGCCCGGCTACCCAACCGCCGAATTGCGGATGCCGTCGTTCGGGGCTGCCGAAGCAGCGCGTGGAGCCCGAACATCGACAGCGCCAGGGCCGCCAGCAACGTGGCGAAGGCGCCGAGTGCCCAAGGCGTCTGCAGCCCTGCCCAGACCCTCTCGCCGAGCCATCCGGTGGCCATGCCGACGCCGGCATAGGCTACCGCCAAGCCGAGCACGTAGTCTAGCGAGACGATCAGGGCGCGGCTGCGTGTCACGTGCTCGCCCACAACGAAGGACCACAGGATCGGCACCATCGGCAGAACGCTCGACGTGGCCGTCAGCAGCAGGCCGAATCCGAGGAAGAGCACCGCGATTGCCCCAAGCTGGTGGCTGGTCAGCGCGCGAATGATGCGGTCGCCGTCATCGCCATGTGGCGCGATCGCCGGTACCGCATGCCCACCCTGGTCTTTGCCCACTCCGGGAGAAGTTGCCGCAGTCGGTGGCGCAGGCGACGCCATTGGCGTGCCACCCTCGCGCTTATCAAATAGACCGCCGAGCGGGCCGCCGCCCACCTTGTACAGACTCTCCATCGGTGGATAACAGATTCCCTTGTCGGCGCAGCCTTGCGATGTCACCACCAGCGTCCATTCGCCGTCCGCAGGAGTGACTTCCACTGGCACGCGAATCTTGACGCGGCCATGATAGATCTCCATCTCCTTGCCAAACGCTTCGTCGTACTTAACCTCCCCTGGTGGAACCACAGGTGCACCGAGCTTAGCCCCTGCCGGCTCGGCGTCAAATGCGAATCGCTCACGGTAGAGGTGATAGCCGTCGGCGATGTCGAAGCGCACCTCGATGGCGTGTTCGTCGATTTGCCGGGCCGCAAAGCGGAAGGCCCGCTCAGGGGGCAGAAGTTCTTCCTCGCTCGCGGCGCGGGCAACGCCAGCGGCGCCCGCGATGCAGAGCCACGTGATGAGGAGCGGCCCCAAGAGGAATTGCCCCGGGACAAAGCGCCGTACTCGGCCGGTGACGCCAGTTCGCGTCACTGCCATGCCAAATCGCATAGCCCACCTCTGGATCTGAATTACCGGCCACGCAATGCCGCGGCTCGAGCCACTTGCATCCTGACCGGTGCCACGTGCCGCCGCACCTCAGTTCAACGGGCATCGCGATTTGGCCCTGCGGCCGATCTGTGCCTCGCCGCATCCCGGGCGCTCATCGCCGCCGGCGCCCATCGCACGAGCCGAATCGGTCATGCTGCTGTATCCACTGACGCTCCAGGGGGAACGTGAAGATGCAAGAACTTCTCGACGGGAACTACCGCCACAATCCCGGCGCCTGGCACCGAAGATTGTCCCACCTCGACGATCGCGTTGGTGATGGCCTCGACGTCGGTCTCCTCCGCGAAGATCTCAATCTTGGTGTGCACGGTGGTCAAGTCGCTTGAGAAGAAATTTCGGTACTCGCCGTACCCCTTGACTTTCGTTGCCGTCAGTCCGGGCGCGTGGACGGTTGCGAGGCGCTTCTCCAGCTTCTCCAAAAGCTCAGAGGGCACGATGGCGATAACACATTTGGTACTCATGGGGGCCTCCTTGACAACGCGGGATTGGGCGATCAGCAGTGCACTGTTGGGCGAAAATCATCATTGGTTCCCATTGCGATCCTGGCCAATCACCAGATGGGTTTCGCCTTGATACGCGTGCGGTGGGATCTCAAGATTGAGCGGCGCTGGGACGTTGCGGAACACGCGGCCGGCCAGGTCGAACTTGGAACCATGGCAGGGGCAAAAGAAGCCACCAGGCCAGTCATCGCCCAAATCCGCCGCGCCGGCTTCCGGGCGATAAGTCGGTACGCAGCCAAGATGCGTACAGATGCCTATCGCCACAAAGATATCCGGGCGGAGCGAACGGGTCGCATTGCGCGCATTGGCGGGCTGCTGGTCCTTCTTGGACAAGGGATCGCCCAACAAACTATCGTGCCTGCCCAGACGCTCCAGCATGTCGCCGGTCCGGTGCAATATCCAAACTGGCTTGCCGCGCCAGGCGACGGTGACCAGCGAGCCCGGCTCCACGGAGTCGAGGTCCACCTCAACGGGGGCGCCCCTCGATCTGGCGGCGTCGCTTGGCGCCATGCTCGCTATGAACGGCAGCAAGGTACCGACAAGTCCCACGCCGCTCATCGTACCGGTGGCCAACAGAAGCAATCTGCGCTGTCGTGCGCTTTGTGGGGATGCAGCAGGATCGATCATTATGGCTATCTCCGATCCAGGACCAATGGGCTCCACGAAGAGACGCACTGATCCAAGCGGCTCATCACCTAAGCCCACCTAACAGTTCCTTCCATTGCGCGCGGCCAGGAAAGAACATGGGCACTCTGAGCCGATACGTCTCATATGCGATTCCAAATCTCCGGATCATGTCTCGTTCCTCCTTGCGCGCGAGCCGCACATAGGCGACCACGATGACCGGGAACAGCAGTAAAGTGATGAGCGTGGGCCAGTGCACAATCTGACCGAACACCGCCAGGATGATGCCGGCGTACTGTGGATGCCGCATCAGGCCATACAGTTCATCTTCGGCTATGCACCCTTCTCGGCGAGCTCGATATACCGTGGTCCAGCTACGGATCAACAGCGCTAGGCCCAAGAGGATGAAGGCGCCACCAAGCAACATCTCGACGTTTGCACCCATCGCGCCATAACCCAGCATCGTCGCCCACAGATGGCCCGTGAAGGCGGTGCGCGGAATGTCGAGGCCAAGAATGGCCGTCAACAGGTAGATCGTGAGCGGGAATCCATACATTTCGGCGTACAGCGCGATCACAAACGCCTGAACCAGACCTGCCCCAGCCCATTCACGCCAGCTTTTGGGTGCCACATATCGATACAGGACCCACGACATCAACACAATCATGACCGCCACGAGACCCCAATGCCCGTAGTGCGAATTAAAAGCACTTATGTCATTCATGGCGAGGTTCCCCCCAAGGGTAGCGTGGCCGGCGGTTCCGATAGGAGTCGCGGTGCGCGCGATGCTAGTGCGTTACTTATCATCCCGGCTCGGCGGCTTGCGTTCGTCACGCGGCTTCATTTCCCTCATGCCGAAGAACATCGCCAACGGGCATGCCAGGATCAGCAGGATCGGCGCGAAGGCGCGAATGGCGCCCTGGTACTGCGGGAAAGCCTCGTACCCGACGACAAGCAGCACGGCCAATCCAATGGCAATCTTGATCATCGTTTTGATGCTGCACATGATCGTTACCTCCTTGCATCAATGTCCCACACGATTGCGAGTCCCCTTGCGTCACCATGGCAGGAGGGCACGCACTTGCCCGCTAACTTCAGGCGCTGCTCCACAGCTTGCACCCCGGCTAACAAAGGCTGAACCCGCCCATCATGCGCTGATGCATCACGAGCATGCCTACCGCGCCAAGGGATGCGAGCACGCCGATGATGGCGAACACGATCAGGAGGACTCTCCATATCAACGATTTGTTCACGCGCCACCTCTCATCTTCGTTGGCCGCCGGGGCACGCATGCGCCACGCGTGCCCCCCGACCTCCAACCGTCCAGTCACTCCCTGATCCGAAATCGAGGGGGCTTCTGCTTGGGCGCTTGCTTGGTCATCCCGCCCACTTGATCGTCGTGCGTGCTCATGCTCTTCATCATCAGCCACATCGACAATGGGCAGACCAAGAGCAGGAGATAGGGACCAATACTCAGGACAAGCGCTCGGACCGGCGGCAATAAGGCATAGGCGGTTGCAAGCATTGCCGCCAGAGCGATGCCTGCGGTGATCATCGATTTCATATTGCATTTCATTTGCGGTACTCCTATTGGAAAGTTTCGAATCGGAACGGCACCCTTACTTTGTTGGCGCCGTCTGGATCTTGTCCGCGTATTTGCGCATGATCTCGCCCATCGCCTGCATCATGTCCGCGTGCATCTGCATCGACAGCTTCTCGTTGCCAGGTGGCAGGCCCATCATCGGGCAGCTTCCCATCATGCCGCCGCTCATCATGTGGTCCATCTTCATGTCGTGCCCCTTGTCCGGGGCACTCGCCGTGGCGCTTTCGGCGCCACGAGTTGCACCGGCCGCTGCGGACCAGCCGCTGGCGCCAAGCATGACAAGTGCAAGGGTTGCTGCCATTACTGATTTCGTATTCATGTCGATCTCCTTATGCGATTGAAGGACGCTGCGCAAATCCGGCACCAGACAAGTAAGCGAAGAGACAGTCTGCCCGGCTCTCCCAGGTCGATTGCCAGAGGCTGGATCCCACGGATGTGTGCGCCTAGTCTGGTCGGCCGAAGCGCCCTCTATCACTTGGTCTCCGAAGGCCCCTTCGGGCTGCCGCTGCCGGTCGACTGGGAGTCCATTTGCTTCATCATCTCGTCGCAGCGCGCCAGCATCGCTTGTTGAGAGGCGGATGCACTGGAGGTCACCGCAGGGTGTTGCGCGGCAGTGCGCGCGCGATTGATGACGTCCCAGTCCGGACCCGCGAGCGCCTGCGCGGTCGCGACCCCCAGTGAAATGAGAACGATAGTCTTGAGAGTGGAATGCATGATGATCTTCCCCAGAATTCGGTTTTATCTGGCTCAACCGCAAGGGGTCAGAGCACCCACGCTCGGGCAGAGCCACCAAAGTCAAGCATGTGGCCAAGCGGGGCCACGCGTGGGGATAGATCAGATTCGCAAGCGGGCCGTTGCGAGATAGAGCGGACCAGGCGATGTGTTCGCGCTGTCCGCCATCTGGAAGATTCGGAAGGTGTACGGCGTGGGCGGGAGCACGTGTACAAGCCCAGCCGTAGCCGGCAAGACACTGAGATCGGCACCGTGACCGTTGCTGTCGGCCCAGTGCCGACCGTCCTGCTGATGGTCCGCGCACAAGGCCGGCTGCGCGTGGTCCATCTCCAGGCAGCTTGTCATGGTGGCCATTGCCGCCGGACCCATTGTCGCCTTGGCCTCTTGCGGGCACAGGTACCCAGCCACCGCGAGGCGCGCAAAGAGTACCGTCGCCAACAACAGCAGCGCAAGCAAGCGGGTGAAGGGGCTATGGGTAGGCTTCATGATTCACGCCAAGCATTTGTCCTAGTACAACATCCCGTAAATAGCTTGAAT
>NZ_JFJV02000123.1:0-645 GCF_000611145.1 Cupriavidus sp. SK-3
CGCTGCGCAACAAGTGATTCAGGATGTCCAGGCGGCCCCCAACCCGGCTGCGCGCCTGCGCGCGCTCCTTGCCTTGCAGCATCAGATCGAGCGCTACGAGTACCGCACCCGGCATCACGCGCCGCTGCTGTCCCGCTTTGGCCTGAATCGCGATCCGGCGGTCCTCGCCGCGCTGTGGAAGCCTTACGCGCAGGCCAGCCGCGAACTGCTCGTCACGCCGGCGCAGCGGGATCTGGAGGCGTCGCTGGTGGATCTCGCGCAACTGCGGACCACGGTGCTGGATGCGGCAACCAACCGGGTGGCGCTGAGCGGTCACCAGGCGCTCAAGACCTATTTGATGCTGGCTAATCCCGAACGCGCCGAGCCGGCCTTCCTGGCCCCGCAACTGGTGCAGCATTGGTCCACCGATGCCCGGATGACCCCGGGCGAGCGGCAGGACCTCGCCGAACGCCTGCTCACCTTCTATGCGCAGCATTTGAATACCAACCCGGCCGGGCCCATCGCGCCACGGCCCGAACTGGTCGCCGGCGCCCGCCAGACGCTGCTGGCCGTGATCGGGGAGCGCAACGCCGAGGACACCGTCTATCGGGGCGTGATCCAGGCCTTTGGCGAGCACGCTGGCAGCAAGTATCCGGACCAGACCCT
>NZ_JFJV02000124.1:0-642 GCF_000611145.1 Cupriavidus sp. SK-3
GCCGGCGACCAGTTCGGGCCGTGGCGCGATGCGCCCGGCCGGGTTCGACTGCAAATGCGCCGCATAGAAGGTGAGCAGGCGCTCGGCAAGGTCCTGCCGCTCGCCCGGGGTCATCCGGGCATCGGTGGACCAATGCTGCACCAGTTGCGGGGCCAGGAAGGCCGGCTCGGCGCGTTCGGGGTTAGCCAGCATCAAATAGGTCTTGAGCGCCTGGTGGCCGCTCAGCGCCACCCGGTTGGTTGCCGCATCCAGCACCCTGGTGCGCAGTTGCGCAAGATCCACCAGCGACGCCTCCAGATCCCGCTGCACGGGCGTGACGAGCAGTTCGCGGCTGGCCTGCGCGTAAGGCTTCCATAGCGCGGCAAGGACCGCCGGATCGCGATTCAGGCCAAAGCGGGTCGCAAGCGGCGCGTGATGCCGGGTGCGGTACGCGTAGCGCTCGATCTGATGCTGCAAGGCGAGGAGCGCGCGCAGGCGGGCCGCCGGGTTGGGGGCCGACTGGACATCCTGAATCACTTGTTGCGCAGCGCTTACGTCTTGCGCGTTGCGCACGCCGGACACCAGCATGCCGGCGCTCCACAGGCCGATGGCCGTCAGGCCCACGATGGCAGACACCGTGACCGGGTGCCAGCCAACGCGCTG
>NZ_JFJV02000124.1:693-1062 GCF_000611145.1 Cupriavidus sp. SK-3
TGCTGCTCTGCACGCTCGCATCGCCGGCCACAGGCCGTGGATACGGCGCAAAGACGATGCCGTCCACGGGGATGCGCCGGCGCTGCCGGCCCCCCAGTCCGGCGATCCAGTCGGCGAGCGCCTTGCCGCGGGTGTCGAGCCGCTGGGAAAGCTCTCCCATGTAGCGGTCGCGGTTGCCCTCCATCAGTTGCGCGACGACGCGCTGCGCCAGCTGGTCGCGCAGCGTGCGCAGCGCGCCCTCGATGGCGTCCGCATCGGCCTGGCGCGGCAGTTCGCAACTGATGACCGGCATAAGGCCGTGGGCCACCGTTCTCGCCTCCGCCACGTCCAGCAGGTAAACCGGGGCGGACCAGCGCAGCAATTCGGCGA
>NZ_JFJV02000125.1:0-11395 GCF_000611145.1 Cupriavidus sp. SK-3
ATCGTCCGCGCCGTTTCGGCCCCGGCGAAGGCCAGGATCGCCCCCGCCGCTTTGCCGGCGAAGGCAAAGATCGCCCGCGCAACTTCGCCCCCGGCGAAGGACAAGACCGTCCGCGCCGCGCGCACGATGCCGGCCAGGGCACGGGCGCGGAGCGCACCGCGCCCGCGCGGCACGCGCCCCAGCCCAGCTCAGATGGCCTGGTACGCCTGTCCAAGCGGATGTCGGAACTCGGCCTGTGCTCCCGCCGCGAAGCCGACGAATGGATTCCGCGCGGCTGGGTGCTGGTCGACGGCCAGCCCGTCACTGAACTCGGCTCGCGCATCAGCCCAGACGCCAACATCGAGATCCACCAGGCTGCCCGCTCCGAGCAGGGCGAACGCGTGACCGTGTTGCTGCACAAGCCCGTCGGCTACGTGTCAGGCCAGGCCGAGGACGGCTATGAGCCGGCCGCGGTGCTGTTCGCGCCGGAGAACCAGTGGGAACTCGACCCCACCCGCAAGCGCTTCGCCCCGTGGCAGCGCAAGAGCCTGGCCCCCGCCGGCCGGCTCGACATCGACTCCACCGGCCTGCTGGTGCTGACCCAGGACGGCCGCGTTGCGCGCCACCTGATCGGTGAAGACTCGACGGTGGAAAAGGAATACCTGGTGCGGGTGAGCTGGGATTCGCCCGAAGGCCTGGTCGAGCGCGACATCTCGAAAGTCTTCCCCGCGGAGCTGATCGAGAAGCTGCGCCACGGCCTGTCCCTGGACGGCGAGGCGCTCAAGCCGGCCAAGGTCAGCTGGCAGAACGAGGAGCAATTGCGCTTCGTGCTGCGCGAGGGCAAGAAGCGGCAGATCCGCCGCATGTGCGAACAGGTCGGCCTGCGGGTCGTGGGCCTGAAGCGCGTGCGCATGGGCCGCATCGTGCTGGGCGACCTGCCGGTAGGCCAGTGGCGCTTCCTCGGCGCGTTCGAGAAATTCTGAGCGCCTTGCCTTGAACGCTGGCGGCCAGGTGGCCGCCAGCGTTCACACTGATCGGCGCGTGCCAGCGCCCTGCCCCACTCCCGTCACCTCATAGCTGCGGCGCCCGGCAGGCCGCGCCATCGGCATTAGCCGTCTCCGCCAGCCCGAATACCGCTTTCGCCCCGCATTGCGAGCCAAGCATGCGCCCCTGGTTATGGCCGACGCCGACCACCTCGAAAGCCTGGTGGCGGACCGGCGGGCGCTGGCTGCCCAACGGGGCGGCCAGATAGCGCTCGTAGCGCAGGTAGCCGCGCGCCCGCTCCAGCCTGGTCGGGCCTTCGGCTTCGGCGCCGCAGGCCTTGTCGAGCACGCGGTGGTTGGGGTCGTTGTCTTCCGTCCCCACCAGATAGGTCACCTGGCGCTGCAGATAGCGGCGGAACAGCGCGTCGCCCGTCGCGCCGCGCGCATACGGGACCATGTCGCGCATGCCGTACCGGTATTTGTCGTAGTCCGCGCAAATGGCCGTGTCATAGCGTGTGAAGCCCTTGCCGCTCGGGCGCTCCGGCGTGAAATAGAGATACGAAGAAGGGTTCGCCACCACGTAGCGCAGGTCGATACCGCCCGCGCGAATGCGCTCGTCGACATTGTTCAGTACCGCATAGCGGTGCACCAGTTGCGCGCCGCCCGAATGGCCGGCAAGCGTCACGCGGGTCACTGCGGGAAAGCGGCGCTTGTCGGTCACCATGCCGACGAGATCGTCCAGCACCTGCAGCGAGCTGGTCGAGTACGGTGGGTTGAGGGCATCCTCGCCGCCCATCCAGCCCTGCACGCTCCACACCGGCATATGGTCGAAGACCTTGCCCTTGGCCGCGTCCGGCGTGCCGGGGAAATTGGGCGCCAGCAGCAGCACCTCGCCGGGATTGCGCCCGGTTTGCCTGAGCAAGTCCGCGCCGGCGGCGAAGTAGTCGTCGCCGTTACGCTGCAGCCCGTGCTGAACAAAGATCACCTCGCGGATGCCGCTCAGATCGCCGTCCAGCGGATGGTTGGCATAGACCGGGAAATCGTAGGTCTGCGCGCCCGTGCCAAGCTTCACGCGCTGCCATTGGGAGGCCGCCGCCTGTGGCGCCGCGGCGGTTGCCGGCCTGGCCTGCGCGGCAGCGTTGTCCAGGCCGGTCGCCGCGCAGCCAAACTGCGCGGCAACTGCGAGCGCAAGCAGCGCGATCAGCGCGTAATGCCCACGGCGCAATGTCCTCATGTCCCGTCTCCTGATAGCGAAGCGGCGCAACGCCTGGCCGCCGCGCCATTCTCGTCGGTAAAGTCGCACCGCGCCAGGACGAGCGGCGACGGGAAGACCCCCGCCGCGCCGGGCGAAGCGATCAGTCGTCGCTATTGGGAGGCAACTCGGGGAACAGTACCTCGGTAAAGCCGAATCGCGTGAAATCCCGCACTCGCATGGGATAAAGGATACCCTGCAGGTGATCGCATTCATGCTGCACCACCCGCGCGTGGAAGTCCTCCGCCACCCGCTCGATGCGCGCGCCCATCATGTCGAACCCGGTGTACTTCAGCCGGGTATAGCGAGGCACCACGCCCCGCAAGCCCGGCACCGACAGGCAGCCTTCCCAGGCCTCGTCCTGCTCCTCGCCAATCGGCGTCAGCTCGGGATTGATCAGCACGGTCTTGGGCACGGTCGGCGCATCCGGATAGCGCGGATTGCGATCGAAACCGAAGATCACCACCTGCAGGTCCACGCCGATCTGCGGCGCGGCCAGGCCGGCGCCGTTGGCGTGATCCATGGTGTCGAACATATCGTCGATCAGCAGCCGCAACTCCGGCGTATTGAAGCGCGTGACCGGGCGCGCTACCTGCAGCAGGCGTGGGTCGCCCATCTTTAGAATGTCACGGATCATCCTTGATCTCCGGTTTGAATCTCGGCCAGCAAGGCCAGCATGGCGGCCTCGTCAAGCACAGGCACGCCGAGCGCCTCGGCCTTTTCCAGTTTGCTGCCGGCTTCCGCGCCGGCCACCACGTAGTCGGTCTTCTTCGACACCGAACCGGCCACCTTGGCGCCGGCGGCTTCCAGCATTTCCTTGGCGGCCTCGCGCGACAGCGTGGGCAGCGTGCCGGTCAGCACGAAGGTCTTGCCGGCCAGCGGCGCGGGCGCGGCGCGCGCCGCCGGTTCGCTTTCCTGCCAATGCACGCCGGCCGCACGCAATTGCTCGATGACTTCCACGTTGTGCGGCTCGGCAAGGAAGTTGGCGATCGACTGCGCCACCACCGGGCCTACGTCGTTGACCTCCAGCAAGGCGGCTTCATCGGCGGCCAGCAGGCCATCCAGCTTGCCGAAGTGCCTGGCCAGGTCCTTGGCCGTCGCCTCGCCCACATGGCGGATGCCCAGCGCGAAGATAAAGCGGTTAAGCGTGGTCTCACGCGACACTTCGATGGCCGCCACCAGGTTGGTGGCCGACTTGTCGGCCATCCGGTCCAGCGCGGCCAGCTTGGCGACGCCGAGCTTGTACAGGTCGGCGGGCGTATGCACGATGCCCAGGTCGACCAGTTGCTCGACCACCTTGTCGCCCAGGCCCTCGATATCCATGGCGCGGCGTTGCGCGAAATGCAGCAGCGCCTGCTTGCGCTGCGCCGCGCAGATCAGCCCGCCGGTGCAGCGCGCGATCACCTCGCCTTCCAGTTTTTCGATATGCGATCCGCACACGGGGCACGTTGTCGGCATGACAAAGGCGCGGGCATCGGCGGGCCGGCGCTCCGGCACCACCGCCACCACTTCCGGAATCACATCGCCGGCGCGCCGCACGATCACGGTATCGCCGATATGGACGTCCTTGCGGCGGATCTCGTCCTCGTTGTGCAGCGTGGCATTGGTCACGGTCACGCCGCCCACGAACACCGGCGCCAGCCGTGCCACCGGCGTGATGGCGCCGGTGCGGCCAACCTGCACTTCAATGTCCTCGACCACCGTGGTCATTTCCTGGGCGGGAAACTTGTGCGCCAGGGCAAAGCGCGGCGCGCGCGACACGAAGCCGAGCTGCTCCTGCTCCGCCAGCGCATTGACCTTGTACACCACGCCGTCGATGTCGTACGGCAAGCTGCCTCGGCGCTCGCCCACGCCACGGTAGAAGTCCAGCAGCCCCTCGGCGCCGCGCACTACCGCGCGTTCCGCGCAGACCGGCATCCCAAGCCCGGCAAACCAGTCGAGCATGGCGCCATGCGTGTCGGGGCGCGGCGCACCCTGCAGTTCGCCCATCCCGTAGGCGAAGAACGACAGGGGTCGCCTGGCGGTAATGCGTGGGTCCAGCTGGCGCAGGCTGCCGGCAGCGGCATTGCGCGGATTGACGAAGGTCTTTTCGCCCGCCTCGGCCTGCCGCGCGTTGAGCTTGTCAAATTCGCGGCGATACATGAAGACTTCGCCTCGCACTTCCAGCACCGCCGGCGCCGCCCCGCGCAATCGCAGCGGAATGGCCTTGATGGTGCGGACGTTGACGGTTACGTCTTCGCCGGTTTCGCCGTCACCGCGCGTGGCGGCCTGCACCAGCCGGCCGTCTTCATAGCGCAAGGACATGGCCAGGCCGTCGAACTTCAGTTCGCTGGCATACTCCACGGCATCGGCCGAGCCGAACAGGTCGGCCGTGCCCTCCGCCGGCGCGGTCCGCCCCAACCCCTGCGCGCAACGGCGGTCGAATGCCACCACATCTTCGTCTTCGAAGGCGTTGTTGAGCGACAGCATCGGAATGGCGTGGCGCACCGAATCGAAAGCCGACAGCGGCTGTCCGCCCACGCGCTGGGTGGGCGACTCCGGCGTCAGCAAATCGGGATGGGCCGCCTCGATGTCCTGCAGCTCGCGGAACAGCGCGTCGTATTCCGCATCCGGAACCGACGGCGCGTCGAGCACGTAATACTGATAGTTATGCCGCTCCAGCTCGGCGCGCAGCCAGTCGGCGCGCGCGGCGGGAGAATCGCCGGCAGGGGCGGGGGGGGGGGCTTGCGCCGCCGCACCTTCTCGTTGGGAACTCATGCTGAATGACCAGATCCGATGTCGTACTGCTGTTTCAGAGACTGAACAAACGTAGGGTCACGGGCGAGCCCGCGGGCATGCCGCGCGCCTCGAGCTTGTCGTAGAGCGTTTGCAGCTGGCCGAAGATGGCGACGAAGGAAGACTCGCTCAGCGGCCGCATATTGTCGTCGACCAGTTGCGCGCCCATGCGCTGCGCCAGGCTGTAGCCATACTCGCACACCGTCTTGAACGGCTTGGTCGCCTGCGCCGCCGACGGCACGTCGAGCAGCAGCGTGATCTGGCGGCCAGCCTTGGCCGTCAGATCGTCGCGCAGGAAGTTGGTGTCGCCGAACTGCAGCGTGAACAAGGCACGCTGCACGCCATCGGCGCCGGCCTGGTAGCGGGTAAAGCGGGTGCCGTCGCGCGACAGCACCAGGCCGTCCTGGGTCGCCACAGTCTGCACGTAGGCGGCCGACCACGGCGCGCCGTCGGAGATCACATTGACGCCAAGCTGCACGTCGCAGCTCGCGGCAAACCCATCCAGCTCGCGGCCGTTGGCGACCGTCTCGCTCATGTCGGGCAGCTCGGCAGACGCATCGAGCGACTCCGCCAGCGCTTCCACCGCGTTGACGAACTCGGAAAACTCGAGCGCATTGAGCGCCCCACCCCGGTTGGCGAGTTGTACCGCTACCTGCAGGTCTTCGTACTGGTGACCCGCGGTGACCGCTTCCCACGCATTGGCCTCGGCGCGCAGGCCCTCGATATGCACCTGCTTGGTCCCCGCGCGGCGCAGGCGGCCGGTGAGCGGCAGGATGCGGTCACCGGAGCTCTTGCGCTCCAGGTGCAGCGGCACGATGCAGTCGATCAGCGGATCAATCACTGCGGGCGTGGGCTGGCCGTCGGGGACGGCGGGCTCGACATAGGCTTCCTTGCGCGGCGCGGCTTCCTGCTGCGCGGACGCGTGGTCATCGCCTTCCTCGTGCGCTGCGTGTTCGGCATGCCCCCCGTGTTCGGCGTGCGCCTGCGCCACCGCCTGGCCAGCCGCGGCTTGCACACCTTCGGCGTCCGCTGGCTTGCGCGAGGCGGCATGGCCGGATGCCGGCGCGGCGGCGATGGCGACTTCGTCGGCCACCGCTTCATCGGCATCCGCCGAACTGGCGGCCATGCCGGCCGCCACGGCGGCGGCATCCAGCGGCGAGCCCGACAGCGTGGGCTCGCGCCGCTCGACGACATGCGCGGGCGGCGGCTCGTGCAGCTTGGCACTGACTTCCGGCGTCACCACCGGGCTGACCACCGGCTCGCGCATCGGCGGCAGGTCGTCCTCGGGCTGCAGCGCGCGCGGGCGGCGCGCCTTGCGGATCTGCCATTGGTTATAAGCCACCACCAGCAGCAGCAGGACAATGCCTGCCACGATAAGGGCAGTCTGGAGCGTCATGCTGCCTCCGCCATCGACATCGCTGCGTCCATATCCACGGCGACGATACGCGAGACGCCTTGCTCCTGCATCGTCACGCCAATCAACTGGTGTGCCATTTCCATTGCGATTTTATTGTGGGAAATGAAAACAAACTGGGTCTTGTCCGACATGCGCGCCACCATATTGGCGTAGCGCTCGGTATTGGCATCGTCCAGCGGCGCGTCCACCTCGTCGAGCAAGCAGAACGGTGCGGGGTTGAGCTGGAACATGGCGAACACCAGCGCAATCGCGGTCAGGGCCTTCTCGCCGCCGGACAGCAGGTGAATCGTCGAGTTCTTCTTGCCTGGCGGCTGCGCCATCACCTGCACGCCCGCGTCGAGGATTTCGTCGCCGGTCATGATGAGCTTGGCCTGGCCGCCGCCGAACAGCGACGGGAACAGCTCGCCGAAGTGGTGGTTGACCTGGTCGAAGGTCCCCTGCAGCATCGCGCGGGTTTCCTGGTCGATCTTGTGGATCGCGTCTTCCAGCGTGGTGATGGCGTCGATCAGGTCGGCCGATTGCGCATCGAGGAAGGTCTTGCGCTCGCGCGCGGCCGCCAGCTCGTCCAGCGCCGCCATGTTCACCGGCCCAAGCGCGTTGATGGCGTTGTTCAGGCGGGTGACTTCGCCTTGCAGGTAGGAAGGCTTGAGGTCCGGGGTCAGCTTCTCGGCCAGCGCGGTCTCGTCCACCTCGGCAGTGGTCAGTTGTTCGCTGAACTGCTCCTGGTTCAGGCGCGCGGCCTGTTCCTTGAGCTGGTACTCGGTGATGCGGTCGCGCAGCGGCTGCAGGCTGCGTTCGGCGGCCAGGCGCTGGTCGTCGTACTGGCGCAGTTGCGCCGACAGCGCGTCGAGCTCGGTGCGGGCCAGGCCGAGCTTTTCTTCCTTCTCGGCGCGGCGCTCCAGCGCGTCCTGCAGTCCGGTGTGCGCGGTCTGCTCGTTGATGGTTTCCAGTTCGGCGCGCGCGTCTTCCAGCGACTGGGCAAGGCGCTCCGACTGGTCGCCGGCGGTCTGGATATTGCGGCGCAGCTCTTCGATGCGGTTGGCAAGATTGCGCTCGGCGAACAGGGCTTCCTGCGCCGCGCGCTCGAAATCGCGCAACTGGTGCCGTGCCGAAGACAGCTTGCTGTCCAGCGCCTCGAAGGCCATCTGGTGGTCTTCGTGCGTGGCCTGCATTTCGGCCAGCGCGGCGTCGTGATGCTCGAAGCTGGCTTCGGATTCGGCACGGATGGCGCGCTGCTCTTCGATCTGCGCGCCAATTTCCGCCAGCTCCTCGCGGATCTGGCCGCTGCGCGCGGCATAGCGCTCCATGGCCTGCGACAGCTTGAGCACGTCCATCTGCAGCGCGTGCACGCGGCGGGTGGCCTGCTCGCTGCGCCCGCGTGCCTCCGTCAGAGCGGCGCTGGCCTGGGTGTAGGCGGCTTCGGCGCGTACCGCGTGGCTCTTGGCCTCATCCGACAGCAGCATCTGGGCGCGCGCCTGCTTCTGCAGGTTCTCGATTTCCTGCTCGCGAGCCAGCATGCCGGCCTGCTCGGAATCGGCAGCGTAGAGGTGGACCGAGCTGCGGCCCACCAGGTGGCCCTCGGCCACGACAAAAGATGCGCCTTCCGGCAGCGTGGCGCGCTGGGCGAGCGCCGAAGCCATGTCGGCGGCGGTATAGACATCGGCCAGCCAGTCTTGCATCACGGCCCGGATGCCCGGCTCGGTGATCTGCACCAGCGCCATCAGCGGGCGCAGGCCGGCGGGGGTTTCCTGCGGGCGTGCGGCCGGCGGCGGCGAGTAGAAGGCCAGCTTGGCGGGCGGCGCGTCGGACAGGAAGGACTTGATCCAGTCCAGGTTGGAGACTTCGAGCGCGGCGAGCTTTTCGCGCAGCACGGATTCCAGCGCGCTTTCCCAGCCCGGCTCGATATGGATCTTCTTCCACAGGCGCGGCAGTTCGGCCAGGCCGTGCTTGGCCAGCCACGGCTGCACCTTGCCTTCGGTCTGTACGTTCTCCTGGAGCTGCTTCAGCGCGGCCAGGCGGGCTTCCAGCGATGCGATCGCCGCGGCCTCGCTCTGCACACGTTCCTGCGCGCTGCGGCGCCCGGCGTCCAGGCGCGGCACGCTTTCGGCGGAATCGGCCAGGATGGCCTGCGCTTCTTCCAGCACGGCTTCCTGCTCGGCCAGTTCGGCGCGCTGCTCTTCCAGGCGGATTTCATCGGGGCGGTCGAGCCCCTTCTCCTCACCGGACAGGCGCTCGCGGCGCTGTTCCAGCTGCTGCAGCATCTGGTCGGCGCTGCGCTGCTGCGCGGCTTCGAGCTTGAGCGCCTGCTCGGCCTGCATGATGCTGGCGCGTTGCTCGTTGGACAGCGTCTGGGCATCGCGCCACTGGGCTTCCAGCGTGGGCAGTTCGTCGGTCTTGTGCACCACCGCCTCCTGTGCCTCGACGGTGCGGCCTTCCGCCACCGCCAGTTCTTCCTCGGCCTGCGCGAGCGCGTCGGTGGCCTGCTCGGCCTTGCCCTGCCACTGCTCGCGCTGCGCGGTCAACGCGGCGATCTGTGCCTGCACGCGGTTGCGCGATTCCACCACATAGCGGATCTCGGCCTCCAGCTTGCTGACCTCGGCATTGGCTTCGTACAGCGCGCCCTGCGCGGTGTGCATATTGTCCGACGCCGCATAATGCGCGGCGCGCATGGTTTCGAGTTCGGCCTCGACGTGGCGCAACTGCGCGGTCTGGGCTTCGAGATCGATCTGCGCCTGTTCGATGGCGCGCGTGTGCCGTTCCTGCTCGGCCTGCGCCTCGCGCTTGCGCAGCAGCCACAGCAGGTGCTGTTTTTCCTCGCCGTCGGACTGCAGCGTCTTGAAGCGCTGGGCCACTTCAGCCTGGCCTTCGAGCTTGTCCAGGTTGGTGCCGAGCTCGCGCAGGATGTCTTCGACGCGGGTCAGGTTCTCGCGTGTGTCGGACAGGCGGTTTTCGGTCTCGCGGCGGCGCTCCTTGTATTTGGACACGCCGGCGGCTTCTTCCAGGAAAATCCGCATGTCGTCGGGCTTGGCCTCGATGATGCGCGAGATCATGCCCTGCCCGATAATGGCGTAGGCGCGCGGCCCCAGGCCGGTACCCAGGAAGATGTCCTGGATGTCGCGGCGGCGCACGGCCTGGTTATTGATGTAGTACGAGGACGTGCCGTCGCGGGTCAGCACCCGCTTGACGGCGATCTCGGCATATTGGCTCCATTGCCCGCCGGCACGCCCCTCGGGGTTGTCGAACACCAGTTCGACGCTGGCGCGTCCGGCCTGCTTGCGGGCGGTGGAGCCATTGAAAATCACGTCCTGCATGGACTCGCCGCGCAGCTCGGAGGCGCGCGACTCACCCAGCACCCAGCGCACCGCATCGATGATGTTCGACTTGCCGCAGCCGTTGGGACCGACGATGCCGACCAGCTGGCCGGGCACTTGAAAATTGGTGGGATCGACAAAGGACTTGAAGCCCGCCAGTTTGATCGAGGACAGTCGCACGGTTGGTCGTGGGGTATTTAGCGTAATGCAGCGTTCAGGAAGCCGGGCCCAACGAGAAGCCAGGCGACGCGTGCCGCTTGCGCCCCATGCCTGGCTCTTGTGCCCGATAGTTGGCGCTAATCATACCATCGCGCCTTCCGCGTCCGCGCGCTTTCCGGGCTAAGCGGAAGCCATTTCCCAAGGGTGTTTGAGCCATTTCCGATGCACCTTGTACAGTCCCCGCCCCACACTCCGGGGTGACGTTTCGCATGCCAGGGAGCGCTTGTACTGCCGGAAACGACACTGCCTGGTGCACCCCGCGGGAAACTTCCGAGGGTAAATGCTAGTCTCTTCACTGTCAGCGTGATCTTTGATGCCCATTGCGCCCTTCGTCCCGAGGCCAGTACGCCATCTCTCGCCGGTACAACGCGAAGCCTGCCTCGCTACTCTTCTGGGAGTGTCCAGCATGACCGCCTACACACCGGCGACATCACACGAATGCCCGCCCGGCCAGGCTGCCGATCCCACGGCAAAAGCGCTACCCTGGTCTCTAAGCCAGATCGATTTCGGGGCGATCGACATCGCCCGGGTGCGGCCCGATCGGGAGTTGTTCTACCTGCTGGTGTCCGCCTCCTTCGTTGAGAGCGGCTCGGACACATACGCCGGCAATCTGGCCGGCTATTACGCCGCCCATCCGGAGGCTTCCGGCTGGCTGTCCGAACACTGGGAGGCCGAGGAACTGCAGCACGGCCTGGCCCTGCGGCGTTACGTGGAACAGGTCTGGCCGGAGTTCGGCTGGGAACGCGGTTACGCGCGGTTCTTCGAGGAATACCGCCACACCTGCTCGGTGGACAATTTTGAGTCTTCGGAAGCACTTGAAATGGCCGCCCGATGTGTAGTCGAAACCGGCACCGCGGCGCTCTACCGCGCGCTGGAGCAAGCCAGCGACGAACCGGTGCTGCGCAGCCTGACGCGCCGCATCGCCAACGACGAAGTGCGCCACTACAAGCACTTCTACCGCTACTTCAACAGCTTCAACGCCGCGGAACGGCTCGGCCGCCTGCGCGTGCTGGGCGCGCTGGTGCGCCGCCTGCTGGAGATCAAGAACGAAGACGCGGAGATCGCACTGCGCAATGTGCTGCGCATCGAGCGCGGCACCGAGCATATTCCACAGAAAGACGTGCGCAAGCTCAATTCCAGGGTCAGCGCGGTAATCCGGCGCAACCTGCCGATCGAAATGACAGTCAAGATGCTGCTGCGCCCGCTGCACCTGCCCGCGGGCGTCGAACGCGCGATTCGCAGGCCGCTGGTGGCGGTTGTCTCGCGGGCGATGCTTTACTAAGCCTTTACCAGGCCAAGCCGCAGGCTATTGCGGCTGCAGCGCCGGATCCCCGGCTACGCCCTCGCCGCCGGCAGCGCGGGCCCTGGCGCGGTGCACCAGCCCGGACAAGGCGCCGGCCGCCACGATGCACAGGCCACCGGCGGCCTCCTTCCAGCTCAGCGTCTCGGGCGCCAGCCA
>NZ_JFJV02000125.1:11411-49217 GCF_000611145.1 Cupriavidus sp. SK-3
GCCACCACGACGACACCGCCGCGATCACGATCTCGAACAACATCAGCAGGGATACCCGATTGGCCGGAAGGCGCTGCAGCCCGTACTGGACCACCGAATTGCTCAGGACCAGGGTGGCGGCCAGGCCCAGCATCAGCGCCAGGCCGCCCCAGCCGATTGCCGGCGCCAGCGCGACGCCGCCAGGCTCCAGCCAGAGCGCGCAGGGCAAGCCGACCGCGGTGCAACCCAGGTAGACCATGACGGTGCGCAGGCGCGCATCCATTTCCGGGTAGAGCTGGCCGGCCCGGCGCGACAGCACATTGTTCACGGCGAACCCCATGCCGCCGATCAGGCCTGACCATTCAGCGGCATGCGTCGGCAGCGGCAGGCCCACTTCCGGCGTCCACAGCATCAGGCCCGCGCCGAACAGCGCCAGCGCCACCAGCAGCAAGCCGGCCGCGGACAGCTTCTCGCCAAGGAAGGCGCGGGCGAACAAGGCTGTCCACACCGGCGTCAGGTAGAACAGCAGCAAGACCCGCATCACATGGCCGTTGACGCTGCCCCACACGAACCCGGCGTTGGTCACGCCGGCCGCCAGCCCGATGGCGACAAACAGCCACGACCAGCGCAGGCCGCCCAGGTGGCGCGCGAACGCGGCCAGTGCGATCAGCGCGGCCAGCGCGCTGACCAGCGCCGCCGCCGTCATGCCGCCCAGCCCCCAGCCTGCCAGCAGCCGGTACGGAAACCAGGCGATACCCCAGACCGAGGCGCCCAGCAGGATGGACAAAGTGGATTTGAAGGCATGCGGCTCGGAACCGGCCGGGGCGCAGGAAGATGCAGGCGAAGCAGGCAGATTGCTCATAAAAGCGGGATAGGGCCGCCGGGTGGGCGGCCTGTTTGTATTCGGTATCGGAAAATCGTCCAGGGGCACACTGCGCCCCGTCCATCGGCAACCGGCATCGGGCCGAACGGGTGACTACAGGCGAGCGGGGCTTGCATCATGCAGCGCTGATGTACCGCACGGCGATCCGGCGCGCCGCCAGGCCCTTGCGGGCGCGCGGGTAAGCCCGGCAATCCTTTATAATGACCGGCTTTGAGCTTGGCCCTACCGGCCTGAACCCGACCGTGAATCCCCGCCTCGACCTGCTCCAGCCCTATCCGTTCGAAAAACTGCGCGTGATGCTGGCTGACGTCAAACCGAACGGCGCGTTGCCCGCGATCAGCTTCGGCATTGGCGAACCCAAGCATCCCACGCCCGAATTCATCAAGACGGCGCTGTCGGAGTCACTTGCGGGACTGGCGAATTATCCCACAACGGCAGGTTCGGACGCACTACGACAGTGCATAGCCGCGTGGCTGCAGCGCCGCTACGGCCTGCCGGCGGTCAATGCCGCCACCCAGGTCCTGCCGGTGACCGGCTCGCGAGAGGCGCTGTTCGCCTTCGCCCAGACCGTGGTCGACGCCAGCCAGCCTGGCGCGCTGGTGCTCTGCCCCAACCCGTTCTACCAGATCTACGAAGGCGCGGCGCTGCTGGCCGGCGCCACCCCGGTGTTCGCCAACAGCGACCCGGCGCGCAATTTCGCCCCGGCCTTCGATCGCATCTCCGCCGACACCTGGGCCAGGGTGCAACTGGTCTATGTGTGCTCCCCGGGCAACCCGACCGGCGCCGTGCTGTCGCTGGAAGACTGGCGCGAGTTGTTCGCGCTGTCCGACCACCACGGCTTCGTGATCGCCTCGGACGAGTGCTACTCGGAGATCTATTTCAAGGAAGGCGAGCCGCCATTGGGCGCGCTGGAAGCGGCGCACAAGCTGGGCCGCGCCGAAGGCACCCATCCCTTCGAGCGGCTGGTGATGTTCTCCAGCCTGTCCAAGCGCTCCAATGTGCCCGGCCTGCGCTCGGGCTTCGTGGCGGGCGACGCCGCCCTGCTGAAGAAATTCCTGCTATACCGTACCTATCACGGCGGCGCCATGAACCCGGCGGTGCAGGCAGCCAGCGTGGCCGCCTGGAACGACGAGGCCCATGTGCGCGACAACCGCGCCGCCTATGTGCGCAAGTTCACCGAAGTCACGCCGATGCTGGCCGAAGTGCTGGACGTGGCCCTGCCCGATGCCGGCTTCTACCTGTGGGCGGATGTTTCGCGCACGGGACTGACGGATACCGAATTCGCCGCCCGCCTGCTGGCCGAACAGAACGTCACCGTGCTGCCGGGCAGCTACCTGGCGCGCGAGGCCGGCGGCATCAACCCGGGCGCCAACCGCGTGCGCATGGCGCTGGTGGCCACGCCCGGGGAATGCCTGGAAGGCGCGCGCCGCATCGTCGCCTTCTGCAAGTCGCTGGGCTGAGCCCCGCGTGCAAGCCACACACTGAGTTTTGTTGTAGACAACGATCAACCACTGAAAACACGCATATGACGCAAGCACTGCAAGCCCTGATCGACCAGGCATGGGAAGACCGCGCAAGCCTCTCGCCCAAGTCCGCCCCCAACGACATCCGCGAAGCCGTGGCCAACGTGATCGGCCAGCTCGATACCGGCGCCCTGCGCGTGGCCGAGAAGCAAGGCAAGGAATGGATCGTCAACCAGTGGATCAAGAAGGCCGTGCTGCTGTCGTTCCGCCTGGAAGACAACGCGCCGATGTCCGCCGGCGGCTTCGCCCAGTTCTACGACAAGGTGCCGACCAAGTTCGCCAACTGGACCGCTGACGATTTCGCCAAGGGCGGCTTCCGCGTGGTGCCCCCGGCCGTGGCCCGCCGTGGCTCGTTCATCGCCAGGAACGCCGTGCTGATGCCGTCGTACGTCAACATTGGTGCCTACGTCGATGAAGGCACCATGGTCGACACCTGGGCCACCGTCGGTTCCTGCGCCCAGATCGGCAAGAACGTCCACCTGTCCGGTGGCGTCGGCATCGGCGGCGTGCTCGAACCGCTGCAGGCCAACCCGGTCATCATCGAAGACAACTGCTTCATCGGCGCGCGCTCGGAAGTGGTCGAAGGCGTGATCGTGGAAGAAAACTCGGTGATCTCGATGGGCGTGTACCTCGGCCAGTCGACCAAGATCTATGACCGCGAAACCGGCGAGATCCACTACGGCCGCGTGCCGGCTGGCTCGGTGGTGGTGGCGGGCAACCTGCCGTCCAAGGACGGCAAGTACAGCCTGTACTGCGCCGTGATCGTCAAGAAGGTGGACGCGCAGACCCGCGCCAAGACCAGCCTGAACGACCTGCTGCGCGGCGACTGATTTCGCCGGCAGTAAAAAAGGGGAGCAGACGCAAGCCGGAACCGTCCGCGTGCGCGGCTGGTCTGACCCGGAATGCCGGACCAGACCAGCACTCCCCTTCCCCCGCTTCCCAACGGTGTCCGCTCCACGGGCACCGCCGCCGGCATGAGCTGGCCCGCCCTTCGCAAGCGACTCATGGCCCTGGACCCGACCACCGTCACCACCGTTCTTTCGCTGTTGCCCACGATCCTCGAACAGGCCAACAAGACCATCGAGAAAATCAAGAAAGGCAAGCGCAAGGATGGCGGCGCCGACATGCCCGGCCCGGACTCGCGCGATGCGGCCGCCCGTATCGCCGACCTTGAAAACGCCGCCATGCAGCAGGCCGAGGCCGTCAAGCTGCTGGCCGAGCAACACGCCATCACCATCGAGGCGCTGCGCCGCGAGGCCGCGCGGCTGGACCGCCGGCTGCGCCTGATGACCGCGGTGGCCATGGCTGGTTTCGCGCTGGGCCTCGCCGGCCTGGTGGTCGCCCTCAACCTCTTGCTGCGCTAGCCCCGGCTGGCCCCGAATTCGCCATGACTGTCCTGCTCTACGGCATTCCCAACTGCGATACCGTCAAGAAAGCCCGCACCTGGCTCGAAGCCAACGGCGTGGACTACACCTTCCACGACTTCAAGAAGCAAGGCGTGGACGAAGCCATGCTGCGCGGCTGGCTCGCGCATGTGCCGCTGGCGACCCTGCTCAACCGCAAGGGCACGACCTGGCGCGCGCTGCCGGACGCCGACAAGGCCCGTGCCGAGCAGGAAGCCGGCGCGATTGCGCTGATGCAGCAAAGCCCTTCGCTGATCAAGCGTCCTGTGCTGGCGCACAAGGGCAATGTCAGCGTGGGGTTCTCGCCGGATAATTACGCCAGCCTCTTTTAAGCCCGATGGCAGCGCCAGGACATGCGCGCTGCCAGGATGCAAGACTCGAACAATGCACCCCGCCGGATTCCGGCGCCACGTGCCTCCTCGCTGCCACCATGAACCCCACCCTAGCCCTCACCGAAGACCTGATCCGCCGCCGCTCCGTCACGCCCGCCGATGAAGGCTGCCAGGCCGTGCTGGAGACACGCCTGAAGGCGCTCGGCTTTGCCTGCGAAGCCATCGTCAGCGGGCCTGACGATTTCCGCGTGACCAACCTGTGGGCCGTCAAGCGCGGCACGCGCGGCCACGACGGCAAGCTGCTGGCCTTCGCCGGCCACACCGACGTGGTGCCCACCGGCCCGCTGGAGCAATGGGGCTCGGACCCCTTCCTGCCCTCCCATCGCGACGGCAAGCTGTACGGCCGCGGCGCCGCCGACATGAAGACCTCGATCGCGGGCTTCGTGGTGGCCGTGGAGGAATTCGTCAAGGCGCATCCGGATCACGCCGGCTCCATCGCGTTCCTGATCACCAGCGACGAGGAAGGCCCCGCGCACGACGGCACCGTCAAGGTGGTCGAAGCGCTGAAGGCGCGTGGCGAGCGGCTTGATTACTGCGTGATCGGCGAGCCCACCTCGGTCGACACGCTCGGCGACATGGTCAAGAACGGCCGGCGCGGCTCGCTCTCGGGCAAGCTCACCGTGAAGGGCGTGCAAGGCCATATCGCCTACCCGCACCTGGCGAAGAACCCCATCCACCTGGCCGCGCCCGCGCTGGCTGAACTGGTCGGCGAGCGCTGGGACGAGGGCAATGAGTACTTCCCGCCGACCACCTGGCAGATGTCGAATATCCACGCTGGCACCGGCGCCACCAACGTGATCCCCGGCCACGTCACCGTCGACTTCAACTTCCGCTTTTCCACCGCCAGCACGCCCGAGGGCCTGAAGGCGCGCGTGCATGCCATCCTGGACCGCCACCAGCTCGAATACGACCTGGCCTGGACCCTGGGCGGCGAGCCCTTCCTGACCGCGCGCGGCGATCTCTCCGATGCGCTGGCCGGCGCCATCGCGGCGGAAACGGGCGTCAAGACCGAACTGTCCACCACCGGCGGCACCTCGGATGGCCGCTTTATCGCCAAGATCTGCCCGCAGGTGATCGAGTTCGGGCCGCCCAATGCAAGCATCCACAAGATCGACGAGCACGTGGAAGTGCGCTTTATCGAACCCCTGAAAAACATCTATCGCGGCGTGCTGGAACGTCTGATCGCCTGACCAGCCGATCACGTTATTGCCCGAACACCCGGATACAAGAAAGAACCCATGGCCACACCCTCCCCCCTGCGCACTGTGCGCGACCTGCTGCGCCTGGCGGTCTCGCGCTTCACCCAAGCCAAGCTGTCTTTTGGCCACGGCAGCGCCAACGCCTACGACGAAGCCGCCTACCTGGTCCTGCACACGCTGCACCTGCCGCTGGACACGCTCGACCCCTTCCTCGACGCGCGCCTGCTGCCCGAGGAAGTCGAGGCCGTGCTGAACGTCATCGAGCGCCGCGTCGCCGAACGCGTGCCCGCGGCCTACATTACCAACGAGGCCTTCATGCATGGCCTGCGCTTCTACGTGGATTCACGCGTGATCGTGCCGCGCAGCTTCATTGGTGAACTGCTGCAGGAAGGGCTGGAACCCTGGGTGGGCGACAGCGCCGAAATTGGCCCTGTGCTGGAACTGTGCACCGGTTCCGGCTGCCTGCCCATCATCGCCGCGCATGTCTGGCCAAAGGCCCGCATCGATGCGGTCGACATCTCGCCGGACGCGCTGGCTGTGGCTCGCCGCAATGTGGCGGACTACAAGATGGAAGACCGCATCAGCCTGTACGAGGGCGACCTGTACGCACCGCTGCCCGCGGGCGCCAAATACGATGTGATTCTCACCAACCCGCCCTACGTCAACGAAACCTCCATGCAAGCGCTGCCGGCCGAATACCAGGCCGAGCCGCGCATCGCGCTGGCTGGCGGCGACGACGGCATGGACGTGGTCCGCCGCATCATCGCCGGCGCCAAGGCGCACCTGAACCCCGGCGGGGCGCTGGTGGTGGAGATTGGCAACGAGCATGCCAACGTGGAAGCGGCATTCCCCGACCTGGAGATCGTCTGGCTGCCGGTCAGCGCCGGCGAGGAGCAGGTGTTCCTGCTGACCTATGAAGCGCTGCCTGGTTGAAGGCTTGCTCAAGACACGGCCGCAGATTCCTGCGGTCTTTTTCTTCCAGGCACCAGCAGCACCGCCGTTTTCGGCGGCTCCGCGCGGTTTTGACTGATCAAGCCGGCTGAGGCGACAACCAGCCTGACATGGCGGGGCGGTGTCAGTTTTTGTCAGTTTTGCTGTGATGCATTTGGATAGGATCGCTGTCGTTATCGACACCTGATTCCTATCCGCCATGCGTCATAAAGCCCATCGCACCCGCTGCGAGACCAACCCCGAAGTCCCGCAACACCAGCAAGCCCTTTCGCCTGCATACAGCAAACTGGCGCTCCCGTCCTGCCTGATGTTGACGCTAGCCCTGCTGGCCGGCTGCGGCGGGGATGGTTCCTCCACAACCGCCAGCCCGTCTTCCACTGGTCCGACTAGTCCCGCTCCCGCGCCCCAACCGACCTACTCCATCGGCGGCAGCATCTCCGGCCTGGCCGACGGGACCCCGATCACGCTGCTCGACAATGGCAGCGATGCGCTGACGGTGAAAGCCAGCGGCCCCTTTACCTTTGCCACGCCGATCGCCTTTAACGCCAGCTATGCGGTGACGCTGGGCGCCCAGCCGCTGTGGCATTTCTGCGCCGTCAGCAATGGCAGCGGCACGGCCACGGCCAATGTGACCAACGTGACGATCGCCTGCCCGCAGGCGCTGGCGCAAGTCACCACCGTGGCAGGCACCACCACCTCAGGCTCGGCCAACGGCGCCGGCTCCGCCGCGTCGTTCGACTTCCCGTTCGGCGCGGCGGTGGACGCCGGCGGCTACCTCTATGTGACCGATAGAAGCAACAACATGATCCGCAAGATCTCGCCCGCGGGCGTGGTCACCACCCTGGCCGGCTCCGGCGCCACAGGCAGCGCCGACGGCACCGGCTCCGCCGCGTCGTTCAACACCCCGGTCGGCGTGGCAGTGGACGGCAATGGCAACGTCTACGTGGCCGAGACGGTAGGCAACGTGGTCCGCAAGATCTCGCCCGCGGGTGTGGTCACCACCCTGGCCGGCTCCAGCGCCTCAGGCTACGCCGACGGTACCGGCGCCGCCGCGTCGTTCAACATCCCGGCCGGCCTGGCGGTGGATGCCAATGGCAACCTATACGTGGCCGATTCGCGCAACCACACGATCCGCAAGATCTCGCCCGCGGGCGTGGTCACCACCCTGGCCGGCTCCACCACCTCGGGCTCCGCCGACGGCACGGGCTCTGCAGCGTCGTTCAAGAATCCGGGTGCCGTGGCGCTGGATGCGGCCGGCAACGTCTACGTAGCCGATATGGGCAACCATATGATCCGCAAGATCACGCCCGCTGGCGCCGTCACCACCCTGGCCGGCTCCACCGCCTCGGGCTACGTCGACGGCACCGGCTCAGCCGCGTCGTTCAACGGTCCCTACGGCATCGCGGTTGACGCCATCGGCCACGTCTACGTGGCCGACACGTTCAACAACGCAATCCGCAGGATCTCGCCCGCTGGCGTGGTCATCACCCTGGCCGGATCTCTCACCTCGGGCCAGGCCGATGGCACCGGCTCCGCCGCGTCGTTCAAGAACCCGACCGGCGTCGCGGTCGACGCTGGCGGCAGCGTCTACGTGAGCGATGCGAACAACAACTTGATCCGCAAGATCACGCCAACCCGCGCGCCACAGTGACCGCATCGAACGCCGCGACAACCGGAGAAAAACAACGTATGAAACAGATCCATTCGCATGGCAAACTGGCGCTGCCATCCTGCCTCGTGCTGACACTCACGCTACTGGCTGGCTGTGGCGGGGACGGCACGCAATCAAACTACACGATCGGCGGCAGCGTCTCCGGGCTGGCCACCGGGACGCAAGTCACGCTGCTGAACAATGGCGGCGATGGGCTGACGCTGAAAGCCAGTGGCGCCTTTACCTTCGCCACGCAGGTCGCCTCCAACGCCGGCTATGCGGTCACGGTAGGCACCCAGCCGCTGGGGCAATCCTGCGCCGTCAGCAACGGCAGCGGCACGGCCACGGACAATGTGACCAACGTGGCGATCGCCTGTTCGCCGTTGCTGCCGCAAGTCACCACCCTGGCCGGGTCCGGCACCGCGGGCAGCGCCGACGGCACCGGTTCCGACGCGTCGTTCCGCAACCCGTACACCGTGGCGCTGGACGCCAGCGGCAACGTCTACGTGGCCGACAGGGGCAACAACATGATCCGCAAGATCTCGCCCGCGGGCGTGGTCACGACCCTGGCCGGCTCCGCCACCGCGGGCTCCGCCGACGGCACCGGCTCTACCGCGTCCTTCAACAATCCGTACGGCGTGGCGGTGGACGCCAGCGGCAATGTCTACGTGGCCGATGGGAACAACAACATGATCCGCAAGATCACGCCCGCGGGCATGGTCACCACCCTTGCCGGTTCCACCACCGCAGGCTCCGCCGACGGCACCGGCGCCGCCGCGGCGTTCAACAGTCCTTCTGGCATAGCGGTGGACGCCAGCGGCAATGTCTACGTGGCCGATGCGAGCAACCACATGATCCGCAAGATCACGCCCGCGGGCGTGGTCACCACCCTGACCGGCTCTCCCACCCCGGGCCGCGCCGACGGCACCGGCGCCGCCGCGTCGTTCTACGGACCGACTGGCGTGGCGGTGGATGCCGGCGGCAACCTCTACGTGGCCGAAAGGTACAACCATACGATCCGCAAGATCACGCCCGCGGGCGTGGTCACCACCCTGGCCGGCTCCGGCACCACAGGCAAGGCCGACGGTACCGGCTCTGCCGCGTCGTTCCGCAACCCATCTGCCTTGGCGGTGGACGCCGGCGGCAACCTCTACGTGGCCGATTCGTCCAACAGCATGATCCGCAAGATCACGCCCGCGGGCATGGTCACCACCCTGGCCGGCTCCGGCACCGCAGGCCGCGCCGATGGCGCCGGCCCCGCCGCATCGTTCAGGAGCCCGCTCGGCGTAGCGGTGGACACCAGCGGCGACCTTTACGTGGCCGATACGAGCAACAATATGATCCGCAAGATCGCGCAGGTTCAGTTGCCCCGGTAACCGGCGTAACGTCTGGCACTGTTTCGGATGCCGGCAGGCTGGCCGAAAGCGTCCTTCTTCGCCGACGCGAAGAAGGACTTTTTTCCATTGTCCGCCGTCCACGGCAAGGAACAGCCATCGGCAGTTCCCTCTCCCGCAAGAGAACGCCGCAGGGCAAGGCGGTTCAGCGGCCGACACCGATCAGGCAACGAGCGCCCGCTCCGGCCGCCGGATAGTCGGCCGATACCCTCACCATCCCGCCAATCCCTTCAGTACCGCCTCCCTGACCTGCTCCACCACGCTCTCGCGCCATTCATCCGTATCCCCGTAAAAGGCATGCCACATCGCCTGCCGAATCAGGTTCCGCTGGCCTTCGTCCGCCTCGGGATGCAGATGCAGCCAATGATCGCCACGCAATGCCTCCAGCACCTCGGTGACAGGCAAGGTGCCGAATTCAAGCGCGATGCCGTTGTAGGCCAGCGTCGGCAAAGTCTCCGGCACGGCCACCCAGGCCATGCCGTTGAGATTGGCCGAAGCCGACGAGCCGTCATAGATCGAAGTGACATTGCAGCCCCAGATGGCGCGCACCTTGCCGATTTCCTCTTCGCGGTCCGGACCCATATAGATAGGCTCGCCGTAGCCCCAAGGCCCCAGGCCGGTATGCAGGTCGATCCAGCGCAGGGCTTCGCGCCCGGCGCCGAAGCGCGCCAGGATGCGGCGCAGCGTGTAGTTGCTCCACGTCGCCTTGTTGCCGCCGAAGAACAGCCCTTCGGGCGCCTGATACTGGCCGGCGCTCACTGCCGCCTGGTACCAGGACAAGCCTTTCTCGGCCACGGTCTTCATCAGCGCCGCCTGGGCCGCCTCGGAAGGCGGCCACTGCTCGGGCAGCAGCATCGGCGCCACCTCGGCGTACGGCGCGTTCTCCGGCAAGGGCCTGGTGAAATCCATGAAGTTGCGGTTGAGGTCGACATTGTCCTCATTGACGCGCCGCATATGCGAGAAGCCATAGGGATTGACCGCATGCACCATCAGCAGCGCCACGCCGGCATCGGCGCACGCCTGCAGCAACTGTGCATCGCCCAGCATGGCGACCTGCGCCCCTGAACCGCAGAAGCCCTCCACGCCATGCATACCCGAAGTCACCATCAGGAAGCGCCTGGCCTCGGCGTCGCCGATCCAGGCCACATCCATGGCGAGTTCCTCGCCGGCGCTGCCGCGCTTGGTGGGATGGGGAAAATCGGTCAGCGTGGCGCCGGCGGCATGGGCGGCATCGCGGAATTTCTGCCTGGCTTCGGCATAGCTGCGGGAAAAGCTGGTGTGCAGGGACATGACAGCAGATTTCGCGCTTGGCGAGGAGTGAGGGTGCCGCTATTAAACGCCAACTTGCCTGCCAATGCCATCCGAAGCCACCCGAAGCCGGCCAGCTAGCCCTTGACACCCTTGGCGCCCTTGGCGCCCTTGGCATCCCTAATGCCTTTGGCGTCATGGGGATCCGCCTGCGGGGCCTCGCGCAGCAACAGGGAGCGGAAGGCATGCGGATGCATCTGGATGCCGGCGGCGGCGATCTGTGCGGCGGACAGCACCAGGTGCCGCGCCAGCCAGTCATGAATGCTGCGCAGGAACCTTCGCTGTTCCAGCCGGTTGGATTCCCGGATCACGCGCTCCAGCTTGACGTGGGCGGTGTAGACATCGAGCAGGTTGATGCTCTTGAGCTTGGGTGGCGTGGCCGCGCTGCGCTCGATGGCGAGGATGCGCCTGACCTGGGCATCCGGCAGTTCGCCGCTTTGCAGATAGGCCTGGTAGACCTCTTCCAGCGCCGGAAACCGCACGGTCGGCTGTACGCGGGGGACACCGGCCACCTTCTCCATGCGCAGGACCAGGTAGCGGAGGGCAGCCGCGCGACGCAGCGCGGCATCGCCAGCCTTGCCGCCACGTCCGCCGCCGGCAACGGCCCGCGCGCGCACCACGGCGGGGGTAGGCGCCTCGAATTCCTCGTTGTCCGCGGCAGTGGGCTCGGGCACGGGCTGGCCCGCATCCCGCTCCGTGTAGTCGGGAACCAGGTCGAGCAAGCCCGGTTCAGCCAGCACGGCACGCGCGCAGGCTTCGCCGAAGGGGTGCTCGTGGCCCTGTGCGTCACGCAGGATATAGGCCTGCCCGTTGCCGAAGCCGTGATGCCGGCCACGGCCGACATGCTGCCGGCAGCGCGTGCCGGGTTCGACGAAATCCTTGCGTACGGGGGTCCAGCTCCCGTCGTTGACTGCGATCATGAATCTGCGTGTGCCTGCGGTTGCCCGCGCTTGGCGGCGCTTGCCGGTACGGGCCGGCGCGCTGCGTGATGGATGCTACGGGATGCTGCGAACGGCCCGCCACCCGCGGCGCGCCACCCGCTATTGTCCACCATCGCGCCAGCGCCGGCCATGCAGGCTGGCCAATGCCCTACTTCAGCATGAACGACATCGCCGACAGGCAGTTCAGCATGCGCACGGCCGCCTGCACCGAGGCTGCCTCGAACACCAGCGTGACACCGTCCATGCGCTCCAGCGTTGGCCACTGGCAAAACAGGTCGGCGAACGCCGGGCTCTGGGTCTGCAGGCGGCACCGGATCGGGCCTTCGATCTTCAGGGGGCGCCCGTCCGCATTGCGCACCGCCAGTTCGGCGGCCGCCGCGATGGCCTCGCGCGAGGCGGCAGGCGACAGCGTGGTGCCGCTGCCGTTGCCGCCGGCTTCCTTGGTCTGCACATAGCGCACCCACGGCATCAGCGGGCGGGTTTCATCCACGAAGACATCGTCGCCGCTGGCCATCAGCACCGGCACGCCGAATTCGCCCGCCAGCGCGCCGTACAGCCCGGCCTCGCCCAGTTCCTGCCCGTTGAGCCAGATACGGGCGAACGCGCCGCTGTTGATGGTGTGCGCCAGGATGCCGCGGCTCTGCGCGCGGCCGTGGTAGCCGATCATGAAGACGCCGTCGCAGCCCTGCACGCCGGCCATCATGCCCAGGTAGCGCGGCTTGCCCAGCACCAGACGCGCGCGCGGGTCGAGCTGGTCGGGGAGCAGGTTGCGAAAGCCACCGTGCGAATCGTTGACCAGCACATCGCTCGCACCGCCCGCGAAGGCGCCCTGCACGGCGGCATTGGCCTCGGCCGTCATCCAGGCGCGGGCGCGTTCGTACTCGCCGTTGCCGGCACGCGTCTGCTCGGGATGGAAAACCCCGGCTACGCCTTCGATATCGGTGGAAATCAGGATCTTCATAGCTTGTGGAGATTCAGTTCGCCGGTGCCGTGCGCTGCAGCCATTGCGGCAGCCCGGGCATCAGTTCGCGCAGCGCGACACGCTGGTGTCCATCACGGCCATGCACGGTTTCCGCCTGCCACAGCGCATGCAGGATGGCCTGCTCGACGCTGTCGGCGGCGGCATGAAACAGCGCGTCGAGCCCGGTTTCATGCAGCATGGCCAGCGCCGGCATCGGCGCGCCGGCTTGCTGCGGCACGGTGTAGGCGGTGGAAAAAGCGAGCGCGATGTCGCCCGAACCGTGGCCGAACACCGAGCCGGTACGCGCCAGGCCCGCGCCCGCGCGTAGCGAAAGGCGGCGCAACTGGCGGGCGTCGAGCGGCGCGTCGGTGGCCAGGATCATGATGATCGAGCCCTTCTCCGGCCCGGACTCCGCCGGCGCTTGCGTATGCGCCTGGAGCCGTTCGGCCAGCACGCCGCCAAGACGCGCGCCGGCCACGGTGAAACTGGGCAAGGTGCCGAAGTTCGCCTGCACCAGCGCGCCCACATGGTATCCGCCCACCTGGCGGGATGCGGAGCCGATGCCGCCTTTCAGCCCGAACGACGACATGCCGCGCCCTGCCCCGACAGCGCCCTGCGCGAAATCCACGCTGGCCGCGGCGCAAGCCTGCGCATAGTGGGCCTCCTGCACAGCCATCGCCTGTATGTCGTTCAGGTAGCCGTCGTTGCACTCGAACACCAGCGGGTTGACCGTGGGCCAGGCGCGGCCGATCTCCGGGTTGGCCGCGATGGCCTGCCGGATCTGCGCCTGCGACAGCGCGCCCACGGCAAAGGTGTTGCTCAGCGCGATGGGCGTCTCCAGCACGCCGAGCTCTTCCACCTGCACCAGGCCCACGCTCTTGCCGAAGCCATTGAGCACGGTCGCGGCGGCCGGCACCTTGTCGGCAAACAGGTTGCCGCTATGCGGCAGCACCACCGTCACGCCGGTCTGGCAGGCGCCGTCGGCCAGCGTGCATTGGCCCACCGTCACCCCCGGCACGTCGGCGATGCTGTTGCGCGCGCCGGCTGGCAACGCGCCGATATGCGGCATGCATTCGGACATCTGCGTGCGTTCCTTAGCGCCGGTCGATCTTCGGATCCAGCGCGTCGCGCAGCCCGTCGCCCAGCAGGTTGAACGCCAGCACGGTCAGGAAGATGGCAAGGCTGGGGAAGATCGCCACGTGCGGCGCGGTCACCATGTCGGCGCGGGCTTCGTTGAGCATCGCGCCCCACTCCGGCGTGGGCGGCTGTGCGCCGAGCCCGAGGAAAGACAGGCTGGCCGCGGTGATGATCGAGGTGCCGATACGCATCGAGAAATACACCACGATGGACGAGATGGTGCCCGGCAGGATGTGCCGCATCAGGATGGTGAAGTCGGACGCGCCGATGCTGCGCGCGGCTTCCACATAGGTCAGGCGCTTGAGCATCAGCGTATTGCCGCGCACCAGGCGGGCAAAGGCCGGGATGCTGAACACCGCCACCGCGAAGATCACGTTGGTCATGCCGTTGCCGAGAATGGCGACGATGCCGATCGCCAGCAGGATGCCGGGGAAAGCGAACAGGACGTCGGAGATGCGCATCACGATGCGGTCCCACCAACCCTCGTAGTAACCGGCCAGCAAACCCAGCACGGTACCGACGATGGCGCCGATGATGACCGAGAAGAAGCCGGCCGCCAGCGAGATGCGGGCGCCGGCCAGGATGCGGCTGAAAATATCGCGCCCGAGCGAATCGACGCCGAACCAGTGCGCAGCGGAGGGGCCGGCATTGAGCGCGTCATAGTCGAAGAAATTCTCCGGGTCGTAAGGCACCAGGTGCGGCGCGAGGACCGCCACCGCCACCAGCAGCAGCACGAACACGCCGGCGCCGAGCGCCAGGTGCTGCTTGCGGAATTTGCGCCAGAACTCGGTCCAGGGCGTACGCACGGCTTCTTGCGTGGCGGCTGCGGCCGGGATGGCGGTGCCGCCGTTGGCGGGCGTCGAAAGCTGGGTCATGCCGGCCTCACTTACTTGTAACGAATGGCGGGGTTGATGACGGTGTACAGCACGTCGACCACCAGGTTGATCAGGATGAACTCGAGCGAGAACAGCAGCACCTCGGCCTGGATGACCGGGTAGTCGCGCATCTCGACCGCGTCCACCAGCAGGCGTCCGAGGCCAGGCCAGTTGAACACCTTCTCCACCACGATCGAGCCGCCCAGCAGGAAGCCGAACTGCAGGCCCATCATGGTCACCACGGGAATCATGGCGTTGCGCAGGCAGTGCTTGGCCACCACCAGGAACTCGCCCACGCCCTTGGCGCGCGCGGTGCGCACGAAATCCTCGTTCAGCACTTCAACGAAGGAGGCGCGGGTGAAGCGGGCCATCACGGCGGCCACCGCGGCGCCCAGCGTGATGGACGGCAAGATGTAGTGCTTCCAGGTATCGGCGCCAATCGACGGCAGCCAGCCCAGCTGCACCGAGAACACTTCCATCAGCAGCATGCCGAGCGCGAAGGCGGGAAAGGAAATGCCCGACACCGCCAGCGTCATGCCGAAACGGTCGGGCCAGCGATTGCGCCAGACCGCCGAACTGATCCCGATCACCATGCCGAAGATCACCGCCCACACCATCGAGGCCAGCGTCAGGTACAGCGTCGGCATGAAGCGGTCGCCGATTTCCTCGCTGACCGGGCGCTTGGTGCGCAGCGAATTGCCGAACTCCCAGCGCAGGGCGTTCGAGAAGAAGTTCACGAACTGCTCGGGCATCGGCTTGTCCAGCCCGAGATCGCGGCGCACCAGTTCCACCGTGGCCTGGTCAGCCTCGGGGCCGGCCGCGAGCCGGGCGGGATCGCCCGGCAACAGGTGGACGAACAGGAACACCAGCACTGCCACGATCAGCAATGTGGGGATCACGCCCAGGAATCGTTTAAGAAAGTAGTTCAGCATGAAGCACCGGATGATTAGAGACCGCGGGCCGCCCGCCCTGCCCCCGCATCTGTGGGCAGGCGGCCGTGCACGGCTTACTGCGCTGTACCGCCAAGCGATGGCTGAGAGCGTGGCGCCTGCTTGTGGGACGCGCCACGCGTCGTGCCGATACGCTTACTCTTACTGCTTGATATCGATTTCGTCGAAGCTGAACGAACCGTCGGGCATCACGTAGGCGCCGGTCAGGCGCTTGGCGCGCGCGAACAGCACCTTCTCGGTCACCAGGAAGGCCCAGGGCGCATCCTTCCAGATATGTTCCTGCGCGTCCTTGTACAGGCGGGCCTTCTCGCCGCGCTCGGTGGTGCGCAGCGCGCCGGCGATGTCGGCGTCGACCTGGTCGTTCTTGTAGTAGGCGGTGTTCAGCAGCTTGGGCGGCATCGACTCGGAAGCCAGCAGCGGGCGCAGCGCCCAGTCCGACTCGCCGGTCGACGACGACCAGCCCACGTAGTACATGCGCACGCCGGCGTCTTCCGGCTTCTGCACGCTCTCCACCTTCTCCACGCGCTGGCCGGCTTCGAGCGCCTGCACCTGCGCCTTGATGCCGACCTGCTGCAACTGCTGCTGCACGAACTGGATCACCTTCTGCGCGGTGGTGTGGTTGTAGGCGGACCACAGCGTGGTCTCGAAGCCGTTCGGGTAGCCGGCTTCCTTCAGCAGCGCGCGCGCCTTGGCCGGGTCATACGGCCACGGGCCCAGCTTCTCGGCATAGTCCACGCCCGCGGGCACCACGCCATCGGACGGCGTGGCGTAGCCGGCAAACGCGACCTTGGCCAACGCTTCCTTGTTGATGGCGTAATTGATGGCCTGGCGCACCTTCGGGTCGTTGAACGGCTTGACCATGGTGTTCATGGTCAGGTAGCGCTGGATGATCGACGGCGAGGCGATCAGGTCCACTTTGGCGCTGCCCTTGAGCACGGCCGCCTGCTCGAACGGAATGCTGAAGGCGAAGTCCGCTTCGCCAGTCTGCATGATGGCGGCGCGGGTGTTGTTGTCCACCACCGGTTTCCAGGTGATGGTGTCGATCCTGGGATAGCCGGTCTTCCAGAAACCGGCGAACTTCTTGCCTTTCAGGTGATCGGGCTGCTTCCACTCCACGAACTCGAACGGGCCGGTGCCGACCGGGTGGAAGGCGATGTCCTTGCCGTATTTCTGCAGCGCGGCGGGCGAGATCATCACGGCGGACGGATGGGCCAGCACGTTGATGAACGGCGAGAACGGCTCCTTCAGCGTGACCTTGACGGTGTTGGCGTCGACCACGTCGGTCTTGGCCACGCGGTTGAACAGCGTGTAGCGCTTGAGCTTGTTGGCCGGGTTGGTGACGCGGTCGAAGTTGGCCTTGACGGCGGCGGCATCGAAGGTGGTGCCGTCGTGGAACTTCACGTTCTTCTTCAGCTTGATGGTGTACGTCAGGCCGTCCTTGCTGGCTTCATAACTCTCGGCCAGCACGTTGATCAGCTTCATGTCCTTGTCGAAGCCGAACAGGCCCTGGTAGAAGGACTTGGCGGCGGCTTGCGACAGCGTGTCGTTGGCGTCGTACGGGTCGAGCGTGGTGAAGGTGGAATACACCGCCATCACGGCATCCTTGGCGGCAAAGGCGGGACCTGCGCCAAGCGCGGCCAGGGCCAGGCCACCGGCGATCAACTTCGAAGGGACCAAACGGGACATCATCGATTCTCCTTGGGAAATTCTTCGGTTCATGCTTAGGTTCAATAAGCGCCGCCAATGGCGTGCCGGGCTACAAAATGATGGGAAGCGGCATTGCCGCCAACCGCCACCAGGGGCTGTACCAGCGGCTCATCGCCGAGCGCGCGGATCGGGCTGGGCATCTCGTCCGAGAGCGGCTCGCGCTTGAGGTGGCGGCGCGCCGGATCGGCGATCGGCACGGCCGACATCAGCTTCCTGGTGTACGGGTGCTGCGGGTTCTCGAAGATCGCGCGGCGCGGGCCGATCTCGACGATCTGGCCCAGGTACATGACCGCGACGCGGTGGCTCACACGCTCCACCACCGCCATGTCGTGCGAGATAAACAGGAAGGCGATGCCCAGTTCGCGCTGCAGGTCGAGCATCAGGTTGACGATCTGCGCCTGGATGGAGACATCGAGCGCGGAGACCGATTCGTCGGCCACCACCACCTTCGGGTTGAGCGCCAGGGCGCGGGCGATGCAGATGCGCTGGCGCTGGCCGCCCGAGAACTCATGCGGATAGCGCGAGGCATGCGCCGCAGGCAGGCCGACCTTCTCCAGCAGCCACGCCACCCGTTGCTCGGCCTCCTTGCCGCTGGCGACCTTGTGCACCAGCAGCGGCTCCATGATGGAGTAGCCCACCGGCACGCGCGGATCGAGCGAGGCGAACGGGTCCTGGAAGATGAACTGGATATTGCGGCGCAGGGTCTGCAGGGCGCCGCCGCGCATCTGGCTGATGTCCTGCCCGTTGAACTCGATGGTGCCGCTCTGGCTGTCGACCAGGCGCAGCAGCGAGCGCCCGGTGGTGGACTTGCCGCAGCCGGACTCACCCACCAGCGCCAGCGTCTCGCCGGGGTAGAGGTCGAAGCTCACGCGCTCCACCGCATGCACGCGGCGCGCCACGCGGCCCAGCAGGCCGCCCGGCACGTCGAAGCGGGTCACCAGGTCGCGCACGCGCAGGATGGGCGAGGCGTGCGCCGGCACCGTGTCCTGCGGCACCGGCGCCACCGGCTCGCCCTCTTCCAGTTGCACCAGCGGGAACTTGGCCGGCCAGTCAGTGCCGCGCATGGCGCCCAGCTTGGGCACGGCGGACAGCAGCGCGCGGGTGTACGGATGCGCCGGCTTGCCGAACACCTGTTCGGACGTGCCCTCCTCCACCTTCTCGCCGCGGAACATCACCAGCACGCGGTCGGCCACTTCGGCCACCACGCCCATGTCGTGGGTGATGAAGACCACGGCCATGTCCATCTCGGCCTGCAGGTTGCGGATCAGCTGCAGGATCTCGGCCTGGATGGTCACATCGAGCGCCGTGGTGGGCTCGTCGGCAATCAGCAGCGCCGGCTTGCACGACAGCGCCATGGCGATCATCACGCGCTGGCGCATGCCGCCGGAGAGCTGGTGCGGGAAGCGGTCCAGCACGCGGCGCGCTTCGGGAATGCGCACGATCTCCAGCATGCGCAGCGCTTCGGCGCGCGCCTCGGCGCGGCTCTTGCCCTGGTGCAGGCGGATCGATTCGGCAATCTGCTCGCCGACCGGGAACACCGGGTTGAGCGAGGTCATCGGCTCCTGGAAGATCATCGCCACGTCGCTGCCGCGCACGCCGCGCATGGTGGCGCCGTCTGCGGTGGCGAGATCGAGCACCGCGCCGTTGCGGCGGCGCAGCGCCATGCTGCCGCTGGCGATCTTGCCGCCGCCGTGTTCCACAAGGCGCATCAGCGCGAGGGAGGTCACCGACTTGCCCGACCCCGATTCGCCCACCACGGCCAGCGTTTCGCCGCGATCGACGTGGAAAGACAGGTTGCGCACCGCGTCCACCGTGCGCTCCGAGGTGGAGAAACGCACGCTGAGATCGTTGACGGAAACCACCCGTTGCGGTGGCAGGACGATGGTCGACTTGGAAGAGGATGCAGCCACTGGGCCCCCTTAGTGCCTAGGTTGATGCTTTGCTTGATGCTCTGCTTGGTGCTTTGCCTGGTGCTTTGCCTGGTGCGGTGCGGATGCCGTGCCCTGGCACGCTCACCCGTAGATCCACACATTGGCCGCTTCGCCCACCCGGGCGAAACCGCGGTACATGCCTTCGGTATTGAAGGGCAGCGTGACGTTGCCTTCGCGGTCCACCGCGATCAGGCCGCCGCGGCCATTAATGGCGGGCAGCTTGTCCATCACCACCCGGCGCGCGGCTTCCTCCAGCGGCAGGCCGGCGTAGCGCATCTGCGCCGCCACGTCGTAGGCGGCCACCGTGCGGATGAACATTTCGCCGGTACCGGTGGTGGAAACCGCGGCCACGTCGTCGGCAAAGCAGCCGGCGCCGACGATGGGCGTATCGCCCACCCGGCCCACCTGCTTGTTGGTAACGCCGCCGGTGGACGTCGCCGCGGCGAGGCGCCCTTGCGCGTCGAACGCAACGGCGCCTACCGTGCCGAACTTGTTGTCCGGGTCGATCGGCTCGGCGGCCAGCGTGGCGGCATCGTGATCCAGCAGGGTCATGCCGCTGGCGGCGCGGGCGCGTTCCCACTGATCGGTGCGCGCCTGCGTGAAGTAGTAGCCGGGCGCGACAAGCTCCAGGCCCTGCGCTTGCGCAAATGACTCGGCGCCTTCGCCGGCGAACAGCACGTGCTCGCTCTTTTCCATGACCGCGCGCGCGGCCAGCACCGGATTGCGCAGCCGCCTGACGCAGGCCACGGCGCCGGCGCCCAGCGTGGCGCCGTCCATGATGGCGGCGTCCAGCTCATAGGTACCGGCGTGGGTCAGCACGGCGCCCTTGCCCGCATTGAACAGCGGGCAATCCTCAAGCAGGCGCACGGCCTCGGTCACGGCGTCGAGCGCGCTGCCGCCATCGGCCAGCACACGCTGGCCGGCTTCAAGCACGGCGCTGAGCGCGGCGGTGTATTCGGCCTCCTTGGCGGGGTTCATGGCGGCACGGGTGATGGTGCCGGCGCCGCCGTGGATGGCGATGACTGGGGTGTTCATTGGATTCACGATGCGTTCGGGGTAGTGTTCTTGCGGCGTGCCGGGGCACGTCTGGTGCGGCCTTCGGCAGCCTCGTCCTGGCGCGGCTCGCGCGCGTCGCGCCCTTGTCCGGGCGGGGCGCCGTGCAGCCACGGCAACAGGAACTCGGTCATCTCGGCGGCCGCCTTCACGGCATGCGCGGCGCGGTAGGCCACGGCGCCGCACAGCGCTTCGATGTAGGCGAGCACCGCGGCGTCCGAGTTGGCGGAAAGCTGGCGGCCGGTATGCGCGTACAGCGCGATATCGGCGAGCGACGCCAGCGGCGAGGTGGGCGCGTCGGTCAGCGCCAGGATGCGCGCGCCACGCGAGCGGGCGCGCCGGGCGATGGTCACGGTGTCGTACACGTAGCGCGGGAAACCGATCACGATCAGCAGGTCGCTGCGCTGCAGCTTGAACAACTGGCGCGCGGCGGTGGACGCGCCCCCGGCGCCGGATACCGAAATCACCGTGCGGCAGGACATGTCCAGCCCATGTTGCAACAACCCGGCGAGGAAACCGCTGGCGCCGAAGCCCACCACGAAGATGCGCTCGGCGCCCAGGATGGCCTCCACCGCGCGTTCGCAGGTCTCGGCATCGAGCGCGCGGCGCGAGGCCTCCAGGTTGCGCACGTCCTCTTCCAGCGAGGCGGCGAACACTTCGGCCACCGTGACCGGACGCGCCAGTTCGGTGCGTAGTTTCTCAACGGGTGCAAGGGTGGCTTCGAAACCGCGCACCAGTTCGGCGCGAAACTGCGGAAAACCCTCGAATCCCAGCGCGCGCGCGAAGCGATTGGCGGTGGCCACGGACACCTCCACGGCATCGGCGAATTCGTCGATACGCATGGTGGCAGCACGGAAGGGGTTGCCCAGCACATACTCCGCCATGCGCTGGTGCGCCGGCGTCAGCGTGGGCAAGGCGCGGGCAATACGCTCCGTGATGGAAGCGCTACCGTTGCCGCCATTGCCGCCATTGCCGCCGTCAGGGGCAGCCTTGCCGGGAGAGCCTTGGGTACCGTTGGACATGACGCGTGCTTTTGGTTGGTTGGAGATGCGCGCACCAGGAGTCAGGTTTTCATCCGGCGCATCGATGTAAATAAATTTACACGCAAAGCGCGTACCATGAAAATAGAGTTTTACCAGCCCAAGGGTTTCCACCTAGGACTGCTATACACTGGCCCGGCTCCATGGGGTGCACAAAGCACTTTCATGGGCGGCGCGCGCGCAGCGCGTTGCGCATCCCGGAGGCATCGCCATACGAAGCGGCTACAATGCCGGGTTGCCCCGTGCCATGCCGGGGCCGGATTGACCGAACGCCCAGACCCGCCCTTCTCCAGCCTCTCCCTCCCGTGATCCGAATCGACCAGCTAGTCCTCCAGCGCGGCACCAAGGTGCTGTTCGACCACACCAGCGTGACGCTGAACCCCGGCGAGCGCGTCGGCCTTGTCGGCGCCAACGGCAGCGGCAAGTCGACCTTGTTCGCCATGCTGCGCGGCGAGCTGCAGGCGGACGGCGGCGACGTGGCGATTCCGCCGCAGTGGCGCACCGCCCATGTGGCGCAGGAAACCCCGGCCGTGATGCGCAGCGCGGTGGAATACGTCATCGACGGCGACACCCAGTTACGCGATATCGAAGCGCGCATCGCCGCGGCCCAGGCCAGCGGCGACGGCACCGCGGAGGGCGATGCCCACGCAGCGTTTGCCGATGCCGACGGCTACACCGCACCGGCGCGGGCCGAAGCGCTGCTGCTGGGCCTGGGCTTCACGCTGCCGCAGGTGTCGCAGCCGGTGGCCTCCTTCTCGGGCGGCTGGCGCATGCGGCTGAATCTGGCGCAGGCGCTGATGTGCCCGTCCGACCTGCTGCTGCTCGACGAACCCACCAATCACCTGGATCTGGATGCCATCGTCTGGCTGGAAGACTGGCTGGCGCGCTATCCCGGCACCCTGGTGATGATTTCCCACGATCGCGAGTTCCTCGATGCGATCTGCAACGTCACGGTGCATATCGAGAACCAGCAGTTGCGCCGCTACGGCGGCAACTACAGCCAGTTCGAAACGCTGCGCCTGCAGCAGATGGCCTTGCAACAGTCCGCCTACTCGCGCCAGCAGAAAGAGATCGCCCACCTCGAATCCTTCATCACCCGCTTCAAGGCCAAGGCCAGCAAGGCACGCCAGGCGCAGAGCCGGGTCAAGGCGCTGGAGAAGATGGAGCGGCTGGCGCCGGTGCATATCGCCGCGGGCTTTGCCTTCGAGTTCCGCGAGCCGGATTCGGCGCCCAACCCGATGATGGTGCTGGAAAGGGTGGACTGCGGCTATCCCGCGCCCGCGCCGGATGCGCCGCCCGTGACCATCCTGCATAACCTCACGCTATCGATCCAGACCGGCCAGCGCATCGGCCTGCTGGGCGCCAACGGCCAGGGCAAGTCGACGCTGGTGAAGACGCTGGCCGGCTCGCAGGAAGCGCTGGCCGGCACGCTGCGCCTGGGCAAGGGGCTGCAGATCGGCTACTTCGCCCAGCACCAGCTGGAAACGCTGCGCGACCAGGACTCGCCGCTGCAGCACCTGGCGCGGCTCGCGCCGGACACGCGCGAGCAGGAGCTGCGCGACTTCCTCGGCAGCTTCAATTTCCGCGGCGACATGGCCACCGCATCGATCGAGCCGTTCTCCGGCGGCGAGAAGGCACGCCTGGCGCTGTCGCTGATCGTCTGGCAGAAGCCCAACCTGCTGCTGCTCGACGAACCGACCAACCACCTGGACCTCGACACCCGCGAGGCACTCACCATGGCGCTGGCGCAGTTCGAGGGCACGCTGATCGTGGTCTCGCACGACCGGCACCTGCTGCGCGCCACCACCGACCAGTTCATCCTGGTAGCGGACGGCACCATCAAACCCTTCGACGGCGACCTGGACGACTATCGCGACTGGCTGCTGCAGCAAGCCGCCGCCAAGCGCAACGCGGCCAGCGCCTCGCACGCGCCGGCGGACGGCGATGCCTCGGCAACATCGAACGCCAACCGCCGCGACCAGCGGCGCGCCGAAGCGGACGAACGCCAGCGCCTGACGCAGTTGCGCAAGCCGCTGACCAAGGAACTGGAAAAGGTGGAGAAGCGCATGGCCGTGCTGCAACAGGCCAAGACCGAGATCGACGCCTTCATGGCCGACGAGACCAGTTATGCGGAAGCCAACAAGGCCAGGCTGATGGAGATGCTCAAGCGCCAGGGCGAAGTCGGCGGCGAGCTGGACACGCTGGAGGAGCGCTGGCTCGAACTGCAGGAGCAGATCGAACAGATCGTGTAAGCATGCGAGGGATGCCGGGGGCGCCAGCCCCCGGGAAGCGCGCGCCGGCAGCAGCCGGCCGCGCCAGGCAGATCAGCGGAAGTTTTTCTCGCGCCGGATCATGCCCACCGCCAGCGTGGCGGTCAGGATAAACAGCCAGATCAGCGACCACACCGGGATCGACAGGCCGAAGATCGGGGGCAGCGGCGTGGTGCACATGCCATCCGAGAAAAACACCTGCGGCAGGACCTTGGCCGTGGGCAACTGGTTGACCCAGTTCTCCAGCGGATCGATGCCGCAGCTGGCCTTGGGATTCAGCAACAGCGACACGTGATAGCCCGCCACCGCGATGCCAGCCACACCGGACAGCATGCCCAGCCCTTGCCACAGGCTGCGCGTGTTCTGCGCAATGGCGGCCAGCAGCGAGAACAGGCCGATTGCCACGAAGGCAAAACGCTGCATCACGCACAGCGGGCACGGCTGGTACCCATCGACGTGCTGCAGGTAGAGGGCATAGCCGACCAGCCCGAAGGAAATCGCGGCGATCAGCAGAAAGAAACTACGGGAATTGGCTTGCATGGCTCACTAGCAAAAAAATGGCCGGGCGGCACCCGTCGAAGCGCTAGACAGGCACCGCGAGGCCCTCCATCGGTGCGCCGGACGGCGTTGCCGTCCGCGCAATACGAGGCACATTATTACCGATTTTGCGAAAGATGCCCCCACAATCCCGCGCGACGGGCCCGACGCCGCTTGCGGCGGATTGACGCAGGCCGCGCGGCGCGCAGGGCCACGCTCAGGCGCCCGCACGACAGGCTGGCGCATGGCTCGCGCAAGGCGGGTGGAAACCGCCACAGCAAGCGGCCGGCCTCCCGCGAGCGCGCCGCCTTCAGGGTGCGCGGACGTTGCCGGACAGCGATTGCCAGCGCTGCGCTGACATGCGGTACAGCCAGTGCAACAGCAGCGGGCTGTCCTGCGCGAGTGCAGGGTGCTCGAAGGTGCCGTCCGCCACCATGCCCAGCCGCTCCATCACGGCGCGGGAACGCACATTGGGCAGCGCGGTGAACGAGACGATCTCCGCCAGCGCCAGCCTCCCGAAGCCAAATTGCAGCGCAGCCCGCGCCGCCTCCGCGGCATAGCCCCGCCCCCAGTGCGCCCGCGACAGGCGCCAGCCGATTTCCACGCAGGGGGAGAACGGCAGCGTCGCGGCAGGTTCATGCAAGCCGACGAAGCCGATAAAGGCGCCATCCTCCTTGCGCTCGACCGCCCAGAAGCCCCAGCCGCGCGCGGCGATCAGCGACTGGCAACGCAATGCAATGGCGTCGCTGGCGGCGCGGTCCAACGGCGCCGGAAAGCACGCCATCACCACCGGATCGGCATTGAGCGCGGCAAAGGGCGCGAAATCCGCCTCGCGCCACTGGCGCAAGCGCAGGCGGGCAGTGTCCAGGACGACCGGCTCATGACCGGCCGCGCCTGCCAGGGAAGTCTGTCGATCGGGCATGTTGACGATATCTCCCGGCTTAGCGCGCGGCCGCGCCCTGCCCGGCCTGGCTGCGCTCGTAGGCTTTCAGCGCCTGCGCGTCCTGATGGCTGACGAGCTCGCAAATCAGCAGCGTCTTGCCCGGCAGCGCGGCGCTTTCGCGCGCCACGATGGAAACGGTGCCGAGACCGGGCAGGGGCTGCTGAGCGGCCGGCAGAGCGCGGGCAAAGCCCTTGGTGGCGGTGCCCAGCAAGGTCGAAGTCTCCTGCTTGAGCTGGTAGCGCGCGGCCAGCGCTTCGGCCTGCTGGCCCTGCACCAGCACACCCACCGACGTACCGGCGAATATCACTTCATCGCTAGCGAAGCCGTCCTGCGCGATGGGCTGCGGCAGCTTGTAGATGGCCGCGCCCAGCCTGGACAGATCCGGCTTGGCGAGCTTCTCGGCGGCCTCGTAGAGCGCGGTGGCGGCCTTGGTCGTGTAGGGCGGTTTGCACAGCGCTGCGTCAAAGAACGGCCTGGCGCCATCGGCCGCGGCTGCAGCCGCGTGCAGCAATGCTGCGCCGCAGCCGATCGCGGCGATCATGCCGTGGCGGCGATGGACGTTGAAAATGCGCATGGATGGACTCCGATTGAAAAAGTGCTTCAGAATATACCCAAAATCGCCACTGGAGAGGGTCGGGAAAGGGCTGGCGCCCTCACTCCAGGTGCCGGACCCGGTCGATTGCCTGTTCCAGCCGCTCCACCGCCATCACCTCCAGCCCGTCGATCTTCTGCTTGGGCGCATTGGCCTTGGGAATCACCGCCATCGAGAAGCCAAGCTTGGCCGCTTCGCGCAAGCGTTCCTGCCCGCGCGGGCTGGGACGGATCTCGCCGGCCAGGCCGACTTCGCCGAAGACCACCAGCCCGCGCGGCAGCGGCTTGTTGCGCATGGAGGAATGGATCGCCAGCAGCACCGCCAGGTCGGCCGCCGGCTCGGAGATCTTGACCCCGCCCACGGCGTTGAGAAACACGTCCTGGTCAAAGCAGGCAATGCCGGCGTGGCGGTGCAGCACCGCCAGCAGCATGGCCAGCCGGTTCTGCTCCAGCCCCACGGCCAGGCGCCGGGGATTCGGCACGTGCGCGGTATCCACCAGCGCCTGTACCTCCACCAGCAGCGGCCGCGTGCCCTCCTGCGTCACCAGCACGCAGGAGCCGGGCACCACCTGCTCGTGCTGCGACAGGAACAACGCGGAGGGATTGCTGACGCCGCGCAGGCCACGCTCGGTCATGGCGAACACGCCCAGCTCGTTGACCGCGCCGAAGCGGTTCTTGAAAGCGCGGATCAGGCGGTGCGAGGAATGCGTGTCGCCCTCGAAATACAAAACGGTATCGACAATATGCTCCAGCACGCGCGGCCCGGCCAGGCTGCCGTCCTTGGTCACGTGCCCGACCAGGATGATGGTGGTACCCGTGCTCTTGGCGATGCGGGTGAGCTGGGCCGCGCACTCGCGCACCTGGGCCACCGAGCCCGGCGCCGAGGTCAGCGCCTCCGAGAACAAGGTCTGGATCGAATCGATCACCGCCACCTCGGGCTTCTCCGCCTCCAGCGTGGCCTGGATCTTCTCCAGCTGGATCTCAGCCAGCAGCGCCAGGTGCGGACTGTCGACGCCGAGGCGCTGCGCGCGCAATGCAATCTGCGCGCCGGACTCCTCGCCGCTGACGTACAGCACGCGCCGCTCAGCGGCCAGGTTGGCCAGCGCCTGCAACAGCAGGGTGGACTTGCCGATGCCGGGATCGCCGCCGATCAGCACCACGCCGCCGGAAACCAGGCCGCCGCCCAGCACGCGGTCGAACTCATCGATGCCGCTGGAGAAACGCGGCACGTCGGCGGCGTCGATTTCCGACAGGCGCTGCACCATCGCGGAAGCCGCCAGCGGCTGGAAGCGCTTGGCCGAGCCGGTCTCCGCCACGGTCTCCACCAGGGTGTTCCATTGCTGGCACTGCGGGCACTGGCCTTGCCAGCGCGGCGAGGTGCCGCCGCATTCGGTGCAGGTGTAGACGTTCTTGGGCTTGGCCAACTGGAGTCCTCGGGAATGGGGGATATGGCGGGTACAGGCACGTGGGCGAACCGCGCCTTCAATGCGGAGCACATGCGCGGCCCGGAGCCGCCCCGGCCTGCCCGCGAACGGACCGGCCGGGCTGGATGTGGCAGGCGCTCCGCGAGGCCGCTCAGGCCAGTGCCGGCTGCTCGGGCGCGGTCAGCGTCGCCACGGTCACCGGCACGCGGAGCGCCAGCGCGCACATCAGCTCGTAGCCCACGGTACCGCTGGCGGCGGCGACGTCGTCGATCGGCAAGCCCTGGCCCCACAGGGTCACGGGACTGCCCACCTTGGCCTTGGGGCAAGGGGTCAGGTCGACGCAGATCATATCCATGGAGACCCGGCCCACCAGACGGGTGCGCACGCCGTCGACCAGCACCGGCGCCGGGTTGTCGCCCCAGCCCGCCGCATGCCGAGGATAGCCGTCGGCATAGCCGCAGGCGACCACGCCGATGCGCATCGGCCGCTCGGCCTTGAACAGCGAACCGTAGCCAACGGTATCGCCCGGCTGGAGGTCCTGTATCGAGATCAACTCGCTGTGCAGCGACATGGCCGGCTGCAGGCCGAAGCTGGACACATCGGCCGCCTGGCCCGTGGGCGATGCGCCGTACAGCACCACCCCTGGCCGGACCCAGGCGCGGTGAGCCTGCGGATGCCACAGCGTGGCGGCGGAGTTGGACAAGCTGGCCTCGCCCGGCAGGTTCGCGGTGGTGGCGTCGAACACTTCCATCTGGTGCGCGATGCCGCGCGCGCTGTCGGCGTCCGAGAAATGGGTCATATGCACGATACTGCCCACGCATGAGAGGGTCCGCGCACGCTCCCAGGCGGTCCGGTATTGCTCCGGGCGGAAGCCCAGGCGGTTCATGCCGGTATTGAGCTTGAGCTGGATCGCCAGCGGGCCCTTGGGCCGCGCCACTTCCAGCATGCGGAGTTGTTCGTCGCAGTGCACCACGGTGGTGAGGCGGTACTGCTCCAGCAGGGCCACATCCTGCGGCTGGAAGAAACCCTCCAGCAACAGGATCGGGCCCTGCCAGCCCAGTTCGCGCAACAGCACGGCTTCGTTCAGGTCGAGCAGGCCGAAACCGTCGGCGGCGCGCAGGCCGGCGAAAGCACGGCGGATGCCGTGGCCATAGGCGTTGGCCTTGATCACGGCCCAGACCCGCGACTGGGGTGCGCAATGGCGCACAACGTCCAGGTTGTTGGCCAGGGCCGGTTGATGAATGACGGCGTGAATGGGTCTTGGCATGAGATCGCTTCTAGAGGCTTGCGGCGCGGTGGCGCGGCTGGGATCCTGGCTGTCTGGCCTGAATGCTCCCGCCCGATGGTTGCACCATATCCGGGAAGACCCGGTACGCGCGGCACGTTGCACAGACGTTATTTGAACACATTAGAGCAAACATTTAGGGAATCGCGGCGCGCTTGCGTTGTCCAACCGGCGGCCCGTGGATGCTCGGAATCGCCTTATTTTCGTGTTATAAAGCCGGACGTTCCGGCCATGTTTTAAAAGTGATGCAATATGTCAATCAGGGTCAGGCAAACTGCGCGGCACTCCCGGGTTCGGCACGAGCATCACTTTGACAACGACGCGGGCCCAGGTTCCCTACAGGCAACAACGGCAACAACGGCGCCGAGCGGCGCGCTGGTGCCAGTCACGTACGGTAATAGCGATGGAGATAGAGTCCAAAGTATGAAGAAGGGTTTTTATACCATCATGGCGGCGCAGTTCTTCTCATCGCTGGCCGACAATGCGCTGCTCATCGCCGCCATCGCCCTTCTCACCGAACTGCATTCCCCGCAGTGGATGACCCCGCTGCTCAAGTTGTTCTTCGTGCTCTCCTACGTCGTGCTGGCCGCCTTCGTGGGCGCCTTCGCCGACTCGATGCCCAAGGGCAAGGTGATGTTCATCACGAACACCATCAAGATCGGCGGTTGCGCCATCATGATGTTCGGGCTGCACCCGCTGCTGGCCTATGGCATCGTCGGATTCGGCGCGGCGGCCTACTCGCCCGCCAAGTACGGCATCCTCACCGAACTGCTCCCCCCCGAAAAGCTGGTGGCCGCCAATGGCTGGATCGAAGGCCTGACCGTGGGCTCGATCATCCTCGGCACCGTGGTGGGTGGCGCGCTGATCTCGGTGCATATCTCGCAGCTTCTGCTGGGCATCGACGTACCCGGCGTCAATACCGGCATCAATACGCCGGCCGAGGCTGCGATGGTGGTGATCATGCTGTTCTACGTGATCGCAGCCATCTTCAACCTGTTCATTCCCGAGACCGGCGCGCGTTACCCGCAGCAGGAAAAGAACCCGATCAAGCTGATTGCCGAATTCGCCGACTGCTTTACCGCGCTGTGGCGCGACAAGCTGGGCCAGATCTCGCTGGCCGTGACCACGCTGTTCTGGGGCGCCGGCGCCACGCTGCAGTTCATCGTGTTGAAATGGGCGGAGAAGTCGCTCAGCCTGAACCTCTCGCAAGGCGCGCTGCTGCAGGCCGTGGTGGCAGTGGGCGTCGCGGTCGGCGCGATCATGGCGGCCATGCGCATTCCCCTGCGCAAGTCGCTGTCGGTGCTGCCCTTCGGCGTGGCAATGGGCGTGGTGGTGATGCTGATGGCCTTCTACACCAAGAACAGCATGCCCGACATTACGTTCCAGTTCCTCGGCATGCACATGCCGTTGTACATGGCCATCGCCTACGTGTTCCTGATGCTGGTAGGCGGCATGTCCGGCTACTTCGTGGTGCCGATGAACGCGCTGCTGCAGCACCGCGGGCACGTGCTGCTATCGGCCGGGCACTCGATTGCCGTGCAGAACTTCAACGAAAACGTTTCCGTGCTGCTGATGCTGTGCCTGTACGCATTGCTGATCAAGCTCAATGTGCCCATCGGCATCGTCATCGTCGCGTTCGGCATTTTTGTCTGCGTGACCATGCTGCTGGTGATGCGCCAGCACCGCTACAACGTGCGGACCTTCAATTCGCTGGCCATGATCGGCGAAGACAAGCACCACTAGCACTAGCCAGGCGGAGGGCCGGGCACGGCCCTCACCCCACCGGCCTGGCGATGCGCTGGCGCGCACGCTCTTCCCACCCCGGGGGCACCACGAAGCCGCGCGTACGTTCCCGCCACACGCCGGGCTGCCCCGCCGGCTCCACTTCGCATAGCATCACCGGGGCCTCGCGCCGCCAGTTCTTCTCGTGGTGCGTTTCGGCAAAGCGCTGCGCCAGGGCCTCATGTACCGCCTCCGCCGTCTCCGTATGCGCTTGCGCCACCCTGGCCGGCGCCATCCATGCCGAGCGCGGCAGCCGGTACCAGCGCGATCCTTCCCGCTTGTGCGCCCAGTCCGACCAGTCCTGCAAGGTAGACCACCAGCCATGCAAGTGGTCGGGCGCGATTCCCAGATCGCCGATGGCAGCCGGCACCACACCGTCCCGGTAGAACAGCCACCCGAGCAGGTAGACCTCGCTGCGATCGACCGGCCGGCCCAGCAGCGCGCGGGCCTCCGGCGTGTGCGACAGCGGCAGCTGGCGGCGCACGATATGTTCGAGCTTGTCGCCCAGCCGGTCCACCAGGTTGGGACCGACAAAACAATGCCGGTCCAGCACGGCTTTGCCGGTCCCGCCATCGCGCGACACGGCATCCGCCACGGGCTCGACCAGCAGGTAGAACTTGGCTGCCATCTCCCAGTGCACGGTGGCGCCGCTAGCCACGTCTCGCCAGACGAAATCCAGTTCCCCCAGCGTTTGCACGCCATGGGTGCCGGCGCGGCGCACCGGCAGGTTCGCCGCGAGCAGTTCCAGTCCCTCGGTGTGTTCCAGCGTGAATTGCAGCAGGCGTTCCGCGTGGCGGCCCAGGCGCAGGCTGGGCGCGGGCGACGGGCCGCGCACGCGCTGCTGTTCCTGGCCAAGCGCCAGCTCGGCAATGGTGGGCGGCAGCGAACCGGGATCGGCAGCCGGCAGCCAGCGCTGCCAGGCGGCCAGCGCCCCTTCCGGCCAGCGCGCCAGGGCCGCCTGCGAAGGCGCCGAACCGTTGACGGCGGGATGGGCCGCGTCAGCTTCGGGCAGGAACGCGAGCAATGGGGGCGAAAGCGAGCACCAGGCGAGTTCGCGCAGGCGCTGCGAGGCGGCATGGCGCCAGAGCGGCGCCATCTCGATGGCGCCGCCGGGGCTTAGCGCGAAATCAGGCCTTGGCTCCCGCACGGTCGTGCACCTCGCGTGCCAGGCACAGGTCCTCCCAGGCACGCGCCTTGTCCGACAAGGTGCGCAACAGGTAGGCGGGATGGTAGGTCACCACCACCGGGATGCCTTCATAGCTGTGGACGGTGCCGCGCAGCTTGCCGATCGGCGTGGTGGTGCGCAGCAGGGACTGAGCGGCAAAGCGCCCCAGCACCACGATCAGCTTGGGCTGGATCAATGCGATCTGGCGCTTCAGGTAGGGTTCGCACTGGGCGACCTCTTCCGGCTCGGGATTGCGGTTGCCGGGCGGGCGGCACTTGAGCACGTTGGCGATATACACGTTGCGTCCGCGCGCCAGGTCCAGGGCAGCCAGCATATTGTCGAGCAGCTTGCCGGCCTGGCCGACGAAGGGCTCGCCCTGCTTGTCCTCGTTTTCGCCCGGCGCTTCGCCGATCAGCATCCATTCGGCCCGGCGGTCGCCCACGCCGAACACGGTCTGGGTGCGGCCGTTGCACAGCTGGCAGTCCACGCAGCCCGAGACGCGCTGTTCGAGCGCGCTCCAGTCCAGCGCGGCAATGGCGGCGGAACGCGCATCGGCGTCCACACCCGGTTGGGCTGCCGGCGAGGGATCGAAGCCGCTTTCCGCCGGGATCGCGACGGGCGGCCGGGGAGGAAGGCGGACCGGTGCCGGGACGGGCCCGGCATCCATGTCTGGCCCCCATGCGGAAGGCGCCGCCGCCACTGCAACCGCCTCGTCCTCGCCGGCTTCGGCTGGCGCATCGACAGCGGCAGCGTGCGCGATGACAACCTGCGCGGCTTCCTGCGCGGGCTGGTCGTCGTGATCCAGGGCATCTTCACCGGCGGCGACGGCGTCCACGGCCGCCCCCGGTGGCCCGGCGGCCTCCGGCATGGCTGGTGCGCGGCGCAGCACCCATTCATCGGCAATGCCGAGCACTTCGAGAAACCTGGCGCGGCGGCTCATGGCATGGCCTCCACAGGCGCCCAGGCGCGGCGCAGCACCAGCGCATCCTCCCGCGCATGGCCCGCGGCCGGGTAATAGCCCTTGCGCCGCCCGATCTCGGCAAAGCCCGCCTGGCGGTACAGCTCGATCGCCCCGACGTTGGATGGCCGCACTTCCAGCAACATGGTATGCAGGTGATGCCCGTGCGACGTGGCCAGGGCGACGGCCAGCAGCAGCCGGCCCAGCCCGCCACGCTGGCGCACCGGGTCCACGGTGATATTGAGCAGGTGCATCTCGTCGACCACCGGCATCAGCACCGTATAGGCAACCAGCACGCCGCCGGGATCCCGCAGGGTCAGGCCAATATGCCCCGCCTTGACGGAGTTCTCGAAATTGCCGCGCGTCCACGGATGGCTATAGGCCCTGGCTTCGATCTCCGCGACGGCTTCGACATCCAGCGCGCTCATCCGGCCGATGGCCCAGCCTGCCGGTATGCTCGGCATCACCGGCATCTCTGGCCACGCGCAGCCGGCGCCGGCTCCCTGGCCAGAGCCGGGACGGGCCGCGCCGTCGGCGGGTGGCAGGTTGCGCTCCACGCTCACGGCTGCTCCCCCGCTGCGGCCAGCGAGGCGCGCTGCGCCGCCGCGACTTGGCGCTCGGCGATGGTCTGGGCAACCTTGTCGCGCAGGTAGATCGGCATGGCGTCCGCCGCCGCGACGGTTTCATTGCGCGCCAGCGCGCGCAGGGCAATCGATACCAGCGCCGGCGCGGCGGGCAAGGCTTCGGGCACGCTTTGCTGCGCCATCCCCGTTGCCTTGAGGCGCTCGCCAAACACGGCAGCAGCGCTGCCGGCCAGCCAGAACGGCCCGGCCGGCAGGCTGACGGCCTCGGGCGGGCACACCTGCATTTCGGTCGCTGCCTGCCACTCGTGCACGCCGGCATCCCAGCGGAAAGCGCCCGCATAGGCTTCGTCCATGCGCGCATCCAGGGCAACCAGCACCGAGACGCCGGGCGGCAAGGCGGGCATCCCCTCGCCGCCCAGGCGCACGCGCTCGGCACAGGCCATCAGCGAATTGACGGGAATCACCGGCAGGTCGGCCCCGAAGGCCAGCCCCTGGGCCACGCCGCAGGCGGTGCGCAGGCCCGTGAAGGAGCCCGGCCCGGCGCCAAACGCGATGGCGGCGCAATCGGACAAGGCGATGCCGGCCTCGGCCAGCAGCTCGCCGGCGGCCGGCAACACGCGGGAAGAGGAGCGCGGGCCGGTATGTTCATGACGAACCAGGCACTCAAGGGCGCCGCCATCGGCAAGGCGCCCGAGCGCGACCGAACACCACTCGGTGGAGGTTTCAACTGCAAGAATCCAGGACATGGCGAGATTGTATCCGGAGCGACCTCAAAAGCTGAACTTGCGCGCGTCCGGGCCAACCCGTAACCGGGCGCCCCTTCCCCGCGGACTGAAGTGTTCTTCGGTTTCTTTCGGCGCCAACGCACCGTGGCGGGGGCTATCATCGCGGCTCACGCGCTTTGTCCCCCAACGCTTCCCCTTCAAACCCATACCGGAGAATCCCATGAGCGACCTGCAGGCACGCTTCGCCCAAGCCCAGCTCGACGTCAAGCAACTGACCGAGCGCCCCAGCAACATGACCCTGCTGCGCCTGTATGCGCTGTTCAAGCAAGGCAGCGAGGGCGACGCCCACGGCGACAAGCCGGGCATGACCGATTTCGTCGGCCGCTACAAGTTCGAGGCCTGGGAGACGCTCAAGGGCACGTCCCAGGACGACGCCAGGGAAAAATACATCGCGCTGGTGGAGGAACTGCGCAGCGGCACCACCGCCTGAAGCCGGACCGCCCCCTCCCGGTCCCCCCTAGGCCTGCGCCGCGTCGGACAGCGGCCTTGGCCGGATCCGCCAGGCCGCCAGGATCGCGGTGGCGATAACCAGCCCCACCGCGAGGAAGGTTTCGTCGAAGGCGCGGATGCGCGCGGCGGCGTCGCCTTCCGGGCCGAGCACCGCGCCCTGCGCCGCCAGCCGCCATTGCAGCCCCACCCCGGCAAGGCTCACGCCGATGGCGCCACCCAGTTGCCGCAGGAAGTTGATGCAGCTGGAGCCCTGCGCGATCAGCGAATAATCCACGCCGCGCATCGCACCCAGCGTCAGCGAAGGCAGGATGCAGCCCAGCCCGATGCGGCCGAGTATCGCAAACCCCACCAGCAGCAGGTAAGGCGTGGCCTTGGTGCCCATCGCCATCAGCAGGAAGGAAGCCGCCAGCAGCGCGAGGCCGAAGGACACCTGCCAATGCGGTGCGACGCGATTGGACAAGCGCCCCGATGCGGCGATGGTCAAGGCCAGCGCGATGCCCGCAGGCAACAGCACCAGGCCGGCGCGCGACGGCGTATAGGCCAGCGCCAACTGCATATAGACCGGCAGCAGGTAGGTGGACCCGAACAGCCCCGCGCCGTAGATGAACGCCACCACCGCCCCGGCCGCGAACTGCTGGTAGCTGTACAGGCGCATATTCATCAGCGGATGGGCGGCACGCAACTGCCACAGCACGAACACCACCAGCATCAGTACCCCGAAGCCGGCCAGTGCCAGCCCGGCCGGCAGGCTTTCACGCATCTGCACCAGCCCGTTGAGCAAGCTCACGGTGGCAATGCCGGCCAGCCCCAGGCCCTGCCAGTCGAGCGGCTTGCGCTCGCCCATCATGGCGGAGTCCACCGCCATGAAGCGCCGCGCCATCCACAGCCCGATCAGCGTCAGCGGCACCACCACGAAGAAAATCGAGCGCCAGCCGAAGGCCTCCACCAGGAAGCCGCCCAGGCTCGGCCCCAGCGCCGGCGCCAGCACCACGCCGAAGCCGAACAGGCTGACCGCCTTGCCCTGCTCGCGCTCCTCGAACACCCGCAGGATCAGGATATTCGGCAGCGGCTGCAGGATCCCCGCGGCAACGCCCTCGGCCGCCCGCATGGCGATCATCACGCCGTAAGTCGGTGAGAATCCGCCAACCAGCCCGCCCGCGCCCAGCAGCAACAGGCTGCCCAGGAAGGTGCGGCGCAGGCCATAGCGGTTGAGCAGCCAGGGGGTCAGCAGCATCGACAGCGTCATGGCGATCATGAAGCTGGCCGCCACCCATTGCGCGCGCTCCTGCCCGAGCACGAAATGCCGGCTCAGGTCCGGAATGGCCACATTGACGATGGTCGACGACACGATCGACGAGACCGTCCCCAGCATCAGCGTGAGCAGCACCAGCCAGCGCAGGCGGCTGCCATAACGCGCCCGCAGCGATTCCCGGGTCGGCCCGCCTGGCTGCCCGCCGGGGGCAGGCGACGAAGGCTGCCCGCTCACCCCAGCCGCCCGAGGGCTGCCAGTTCGCGAATCTTGCGCACGGTGTCGAGGTCGGCCTCATGGTAGGCCGACTTGACGATCTCGGCGTAACGGTCGTCGCCGCTGTCGTCCACCGCGGGCATGGTGGTTTCGTAGATAAAGCGCAGCAGCAGCGCGCCGGGGCCCGGCGTCTCGATCGCCATGGTCAGGGTGCCGCCTGCGTGTTCGTCCGTGGGAGCGGTTTCATAGCGCACCACGCGGCGCCGCTCGAAGACCACGCGGTCGCGGATCGTGGCCTTGCCGAAGTGCAGCTTGCGCTCGACCCAGTCGTCGCCCCGTTCCACGATCTCCGCGCGGTCCAGCCCCATCACAAACAGTTCGGGCTCGGCACTGCGCAGCACCAGTCCTTGCCAGAGCTGCTCCGGCGTAAGCGTGTCCAACTGGATATTTCGTGGATCGTTGATCTCCACCAGGTGCTCGAAACGCAACTTCACTCTCCCGATCTATTGTTAGCCGATATTATGAGGGTTTCCGAGCCAAGGTTCTCAGCAAAACTTCCGCGCCCGGAACCCTGTCGCAAAGCTGCCAATGCGGCTTTACCCGACGCTTCCCGCCAGTCCTGCCCGCCACGGAGAATGCCCATGAGCCATCCCCCGCTGTCCGCTACCGCTCCCTCCCCCCTCGACAGCGCGTACGCCGACCCGCTCCAGGTATTGGTCTATGCCGACTCGCTGTCGTGGGGCATCGTGCCGGGAACGCGGCAGCGCCTGCCCTGGCCGGTGCGCTGGCCCGGGCGCCTGGAGCTTGCCCTGAATGTGGCGAACGGCGCGGCCGCCGGCGCCCAGCGCCCGGTGCGCATACTCGAAGACTGCCTCAACGGCCGCCGCACGGTCTGGGACGACCCCTTCAAACCCGGCCGCAACGGCATCCAGGGCCTGGCACAGCGCATGGAAATGCACGCGCCGCTGGCCCTGGTCATCCTGATGCTCGGCAGCAACGACTTCCAGTCCATGCACCCGCACAATGCCTGGCATGCCGCGCAAGGCATCGGCGCCCTGCTCGACGCCATCCGCGGCGCGCCCATCGAGCCCGGCATGCCGGTGCCGCCGGTACTGGTGCTGGTACCGCCCCCCATCACTACGCCGCGCGGGCCGCTGGCGCCCAAGTTCGCGGGCGGCGAGCACAAATGCGCCGGGCTGGCGCAAGCCTTCGAGGAGGTCTGCCGCGCCCGCGGTTGCGACTGGTTCGACACCGGCACGGTGATCCGCAGCAGCGAGGTTGACGGCGTGCACCTTGACGCCGCCGACCATATGGCGCTCGGCGACGCGCTGGCGCCCGTCGTGGCCGCGCTGCTGGCACCGGCGCGCGCCTGACAGGCTCCCCGGCATGGGCGCCGGATTCAACACTCCTGACAGTATGTGTCAGGAGTGCTGGCGCACAATGCGGCTCCTCACTCAGCGGGCGTTTTTGCCATGCGCTTGCCTCACCATCCGCACCCGGCACGCACGTGGCGCCCAACGGAAAGCCCCGCAGTGATATCGCCCCAATCAAAGCAGGAGGCAGCGATGCAATTGCTGGTCAATATCGATGTCGACGACCTCGCGCGCGGCATCGGCTTCTATCAGCGCGGCCTGGGACTGCGCCTGGCGCGCAAGCTGTTCGACGGAACCGTGGCAGAAATGGCGGGCGGCGCCACGCCCATCTACCTGCTCGCCGGTGCGCCAGGCACCTCGCCCGGCGCACGTGCCGACGGACGGCGCAACTATCGCCGGCGCACGATGCCGGTACATCTCGACTTTGTGGTGGAAGACCTCGAAGCCGCCATCGAGCGCGCGCTGGAAGCCGGCGCCGAACTCGAGGACTGGCCGCAGGATTTCGCCTGGGGCCGGCAGGCCATGCTGTCCGATCCCTTCGGCCATGGCATCTGTTTCATCGAGTGGAAGGGCGAAGGATACGGTGCTGCAATGGACGGGAAACGAGCCGTGGAGGCGGCCTAGCGGCGGTTCTGCCGCAAGCGCGGTTTGCCTGGGCACGGGCCCCTTCCGAACTGTCGCGAGGAAATTTCTGCGAGTGGCCATCGCGGCGGGCCGCCCATCCATAAAAGTGGATATGCAAGCGCAGTTTGCTTCGTTGGTGGCGTGGCGAGCTTGTTCTATCGTGTCTCCGGTGCAAACAACGAGACGACAACGAGAAGACAACGCTGAGCTTGCCAGGGACATCGCCGGCCAACCTGCCGGCCGTGTTCCGGCGGGCTCCAGGCCCAACCGGACCGCGCGGCGCATCGCCGCC
>NZ_JFJV02000125.1:49223-99711 GCF_000611145.1 Cupriavidus sp. SK-3
CGGTCCACCTCGCCAAATCAAGCATGTCCACCTTCGGCCCGGATCTGACCGATCCCTTCGTCGCCCGCGCAGTGGTGCTGCGCGAGGCCTTCCATACCGATGCCGCGCAGCGCGACAAAGCCGGCGGCCGGCCCACCGCGCAGATTCGCCTGCTCAAGGAAAGCGGCCTGCTGGCGGCCGGCATTCCGGCGGCTTACGGCGGCGGCGGCGCTTCGTGGCTGTCGCTGCTGCGGGTCGTGCGCGAGTTCGCGCGCACCGATGGCTCGCTGGCCCACCTCTTCGGCTACCACCATCTCCCCGTGCATACCGTGCTGGCGCGTGGCGCGCCTGACCAGAAAGAACGGCTGCTGCGCGCGGCCGCACAGCAGCAATGGCTGTGGAGCAACTCTGGCAATGCACTGTCGAAGACCTCCGGCGCCCGGCGCGCGCCCGGCAACGACGGCTGGATAGTCACCGGCTTCCGGCCCTTCTCCAGCGGCACGCATGTGGCCGACGTGATCCAGGTCGCCTGGGAAAACGAACTCGGCCAGCGCCTGACGGGCGTCGTGCCGGCGGAACGCGCCGGCATCGTGATCGAGGATGACTGGGACGGCATCGGCCAGCGCCAGACCGGCAGCGGTACCGTCACCTTCAACGGCGTGCTGGTGCGCGACGACGAACTCCTGGGCCGGCCCGACGATCCGCTGACGCCCTTTGCCTCGCTGGTCACACTGCTGCAGCAAAGCGTGCTGCTCAATGTGTTCGTTGGCACGGCGCAGGGAGCGCTGGACGAAGGCCGTGCCTATACCGCCACGCAGTCGCGCCCGTGGATCCACTCGGGCGTGGCGCGCCATGTCGACGACCCGTGGGTCCAGCGCAAGTACGGCGAACTCGCCATCCGCACGCTGGCGGCCACGGAACTGGCCGACCAGGCCGCGCGCAGCCTTGACGCGATCTACCGGCATGGCCCGGCGCTGACGCCGGAGCTGCGCGGACGCGCGGCAATCGACCTGGCCACGGCCAACCTGTATGCGGGGGAAACCGGCCTGGCCGTCTCCAGCGAGATCTTCGAGGTCATGGGCGCGCGCTCGGCCACCAACGCCAACGGTTTCGACCGCTTCTGGCGCAATGTGCGCACGCATACGCTGCACAACCCGGCGGAATACAAGAAACGTACGGTGGGCACATGGCTGCTCACGGGCGAATTCCCCTCCCCTGCCGTGTACCGCTGACTTTCCAATCACCAGTTCTTTCAACGATTCCCGATGAGCCGCGACCGACTGTTCCTGCTGCAACCCGGATTCACCGACCCCAAGCAACCCGGCGCACGCTACGTCTGCCCGCATTGCCTGGCCATCGAAGGCTTGCTGGCCTCGGACCCGGCGCTGGCCGGGCATCTCGACATCACGCGCGTGCCCTTCGCGCGTCCGCGCCAGACGGTGATCGCCGTGCTCGGCGAGGCGCACCAGGGCCTGCCCGCGCTGGTCCTGGGCGACGCCGCGCCCGCACCCGCCGATGCGCAAGCCCTGGGCGAACTGCGCTTCGTCACCGACAGCCGCCGCATCCTCGAACTGCTGGCCGAGCGCCACGGTTTTGCCAGGGTGCATTGAGCGCACCAACCGGAACACCATCATGACCGCTAACGTCGCTTACCTTCATGCGCTGGAAGATGCAGCGCCCGCGCTGTTCGAACCCGACACCGGCAACCCCTTCGTCGCGCGCGCCGTGGCACTGCGCGACCGCTTCGCCGAAGACGCCATCGCGCGCGACCAGGCCGGCGGGAAACCGCTGGCACAGATCCGCTTGCTCAAGGAGCACGGCCTGCTGGCGCTGCTGCTGCCGCGCGAGCATGGCGGCCAGGGCGAGTCCTGGTCGACCGTGCTGCGCATCACACGCCTGTTCGCACAGGTGGATGGCTCGCTTGGCCATCTGTTCGGCTATCACTACAGCAGCCTGCTGAGCCCGCGCTTGCGCAATGCTCCGGAAAAGGCGGCCAGCCTGTGGCGCCGGTCAGTCGAGGGCAACTGGTTCTGGGGCAATACCGCCAACAGCTTTTCCAACAGCCTGTTTGGCCGGCGCGACGGGGAGTGGTTCGTGCTGGACGGCTATCGCCCCTTCACCTCGGGCTCGCATGTTGCCGACTTCCTGGCGATTGCCTGGGAGGATGCCGAAAGCGGCGAGCGACGCTTCGCCGCGATTCCCGCGGACCGCGAGGGCATCGTGATCGAGGATGACTGGGACGGCATCGGCCAGCGCCAGACCGGCAGCGGCCGCGTCACCTACCGCGGCGTGCGCGTGCACCAGGACGAGGTGCTGGGCGAGCCCGTGCCGCTGAATCCCACCGGCGCGCCGCCCGAGCCCTACCGCACGGTCACGCCGCTGCAGCAGCAAAGCGTGCTGCTCAATGTGTTTATCGGCACGGCCCAGGGCGCGCTGCGCGCCGGGCGCGAATACACGGTGCACCAGTCGCGCCCGTGGATCCACTCGGGCGTGGAGCGCCATGTCGACGACCCCTGGGTGCAGCGCCAGTACGGCGAACTCTGGGTCAGGACCCAGGCTGCCACCGCGCTGGCCGACCGCGCGCTGGCGGCGCTCGACGGCGTGCAGGCGCGCGGGGAAAAGCTCACCGCCGAAGAACGCGGCGAAGCGGCAGTCGCCATCGCGGCAGCCAATGTGCTGGCCGGCGAAGTCGCTTTGCAGGTCTCCAGCGAGATCTTCGAAGTCACCGGCGCGCGCTCGGCGGTGCGCAAGGTTGGCCTGGACCGCTTCTGGCGCAACGCCCGCATCCACACGCTGCACAACCCGTCGGAATACAAGACCCGCAATGTAGGCCGCTGGGTACTCGGCGAAGGCCATCCGGAACCGGGGACATTCCAATGAGCGCACCCCTTGCATCGCGCCGGCCGCGCCAGCTTCACCTCAACATCAACATCCTGCATTCGGGCTTCGTGCCGTCGGCCTGGCGGCTGCCCGGGAGCGACCCCGGCGCCTTCGCCGATGTGCGGCACTACATCCGCGTGGCGCAGATCGCCGAGGCCGGCAAGCTCGACGCGGTCTTCCTCGCGGATAACGCCGCCATCGTCGACCAGATCCACTTCCGCCCGATCACCGCGCTGGAGCCGACCGTGCTGCTGGCGAGCATCGCGGCGGCCACCACGCATATCGGCCTGATCGGCACGGCGTCCACCAGCTACAACGAGCCCTACAACATCGCGCGGCGTTTCGCCACGCTGGACCACGTGAGCGCCGGGCGCGCCGGATGGAATGTGGTCACCACCGCCGACGCGCCCTCGGCGCGCAACTTCGGGCGCGATGCGGCGCCGGATCATGCGCAGCGCTATGCGCGCGCTTCCGAGTTCACCGCGGTCGTCAAGGCGCTGTGGGACAGCTGGGAGGACGATGCCTTCGTCGGCGACAAGACATCGGGCCGCTTCGTCGACCCGGGCAAGGTGCTGCCGATCGCGCACCACGGCGAGCATTTCTCGGTGCAAGGACCGCTCAACCTGCCGCGTTCGCCGCAAGGCCATCCGGTGGTGGTGCAGGCAGGCGGCTCCGCGGACGGCCGCGAGCTGGCGGCGCGCCACGCGGAAGCCGTGTTCTCGGCCTCGCAATCGTTCGAGGAGTCGCTGGCCTACGGACGCGAGCTGAAATCGCGTGCGCAGGCGCTGGGGCGCGGGCCCGATGCCGTGCAGGTGCTGGCCGGGCTGACCACCATCATCGGCGCAACGGAAGCCCAGGCGCGCCGGCGGCGCGACGAACTGGTCGACCTGATCCCGTGGGACTACAGCCTGACGCGGCTGGCCGGCACGCTGGGCATCACGCCGGACCGCCTCAGGCTCGACGAACGCCTGCCCGCCAGCCTCGCCCTGCCCGCCAATGGCAACGGCAACCATACCTTCTTCAATGCCACGCTCGCGCTGGCGCGGCGTCACGGCTATACCGTGCGCGAACTGATCCGCGAACTGGCGGGCGGCGGCGGGCACCGCGTGATCGTCGGCACGCCGGAGCAGATCGCCGACGACATCGAGCACTGGTTCCGGCACGGCGCGGCCGACGGCTTCAACCTGATGCCGGATGCGCTGCCCGACGGACTGCAGGATTTTGTCGACGGCGTGGTGCCGATCCTGCAGCGGCGCGGCATCTTCCGCACGGAGTACGAAGGCGGCACGCTGCGCGAGCATCTGGGCCTGGCACGGCCGCAAGGGCGGCAAAGCGCCCGCGAGGCGGCCTGACACCAACACTGACATCAACAGGACACGAGACAATCCATCATGGCTCAACGTAGCGGCTTCCTCAGCCTGGGCGCCTTCCTTTACCCCAGCGGCCACCATATCGCCGCCTGGCGCCATCCCGACGCCAAGGCCGACGCCGGCATCGACTTCCAGCATTACGTGGCGCTGGCGCAGGCCGCCGAGGCGGCGAAGTTCGACCTGATCTTCCTGGCCGACGGCGTGGGCACGCGCGGCGACGATACCGAGTTCCTCAGCCGCACCGCGCACAGCTACCAGGCGCAGTTCGAACCCATCACCCTGCTATCGGCACTGGGCGCGGTGACGAAGCGCATCGGCCTGGTGGGCACGGCTTCGACGAGTTTCAACGAGCCCTATCACGTGGCCCGCAAGTTCGCCTCGCTGGACCACATTTCCGGCGGTCGCGCGGGCTGGAACCTGGTCACCTCGTCGAGTGAGCACGAAGCGCGCAATTTCAACCGCGACCACCACCTGGCGCATGCCGACCGCTACGAGCGAGCCGCCGAATTTGCCGACGTGGTCACCGGCCTGTGGAACAGCTGGGAAGACGACGCCTTCCTGCGCGACAAGGCCAGCGGGCGCTACTACGATCCGGCCCGGCGCCATGTGCTGCGCCACAAGGGCAAGCATTTCTCGGTGCAGGGGCCGCTTAACGTTTCGCGGACGCCGCAGGGGCACCCGGTCGTGGTGCAGGCTGGTTCATCGGAAGCCGGCAAGGAGCTGGCGGCCCGCACCGGCGAAGCCGTGTTCACGGCGCAGCAGACCGTGGAGGACGCGGTGGCGTTCTATGCCGACGTCAAGGGGCGGCTAGCCAGATACGGCCGCGAGCCGGACGATCTCAAGATCCTGCCCGGCGTGTTCCCGGTCGTGGCGGAAAGCGAGAGCGAAGCCCGGGAGAAATTCGAGCAACTGCAATCGCTGATCGACCCCGTGGTCGGGCTGGCACTGGTATCGGGCCTGAGCGGCGGCTTCGACCTGTCCGGCTATCCGCTCGACGGGCCGATTCCCGAACTGCCCGAGACCAATGCCAGCAAGAGCCGGCAGCGCCTGGTGATCGATCTCGCGCGGCGCGAGAACCTGACCATCCGCCAGCTCTACCAGCGTGTGGCCGGCGCGCGCGGCCACTGGCAACTGGTCGGCACGCCCGTACAGATCGCGGACCAGCTCGAAGAGCGCTTCCGGAAATTCGGCGCCGACGGCTACAACATCATGTCTCCGGTATTGCCGGGCGGGCTCACCGATTTCATCGCGCTGGTGCTGCCGGAATTGCGCCGCCGCGGCCTGTTCCGTACCGAGTACTCGGGCAGCACGCTGCGCGAGCACCTGGGCCTCAGGCGCCCCGCGCATCCCGCAGCGTCCTCCGAACCCGCCGCACCAACCATTGCCGCTGCCGCATGACCACTTCGCCCTCCCTCCCCGCATCCGATCCGGATTTCCTCGCGCGTGAAACGCTGCGCCTGCTCGGACCCGCACCCGACAACTGGGTGCCCGGCCACGCGGGCATCGACCACAATGTAGCCATCGTCGGCGGCGGCCAGAGTGGCAGCGCTTATGCCTTCGCGCTGCGCCGCGCGGGCATCGGCCATGTCACCGTGCTCGATGCCGCGCCCGACGGCACGCTGGCCGGCGTCTGGCGCACGCGCGCCCGCATGCAGAAGCTGCGCACGCCCAAGAATCTGGTCGGGCCCGAGCTCGGGCTGCCTGCGCTGGGTTTCCAGGCGTGGTACGAAGCCCGCCATGGCGCCGAAGCCTATGCCGGCATCGACCGCATTCCACGTCTTGCCTGGGCCGACTATCTCGACTGGTACCGCGGCTTTCTTGGCGTGCAAGTGCGTTACAGCACGCGGGTTGTGCGCATCGAGCCTGTCACCGGCGGCCCGGTGGCTCACTTCCGGCTGCACCTGGAAACGGACGGGGCGCCGCGCATCGAAACCGCGCGCAAGGTCGTCCTGGCCAATGGCGTGGCGGGCAACGGCGCCCCGTTCGTACCGGCCGTGTTATCGCAAGCCGTGGCTGCGGGGCTGGCGGCGCACACCGCCGACGCCATCGACTTCGCCGCACTGCGCGGCAAGACCGTCGCGGTACTGGGCGCTGCCGCCTCGGCCTTCGACGCCGCCGCCGTGGCGCTGGAGTCCGGCGCCGCCGCGGTGCATATGTTTGCGCGCCGCGACCATATCGCCGCCACGCCGGTATCGCGCGTGCGCGCTTATCCCGGTCTCTACGACAACTACCACGCCCTGCCCGACGCCACGCGCTGGGAGCAGGCCATCCGCTACCGCCGCGCCGGCTCCACGCCACCGGCCGATTCGGTGGAGCGGGTGCTCAGGTTCCCGCAGTTCCGTTTGCACCTGAGCACATCGCTTTGTTCCGCCGAGGTGGAGTCCGGCCGCATTGTCACGCAGGCCCACGGCGAAACCCTGCGCTTCGATTTTGCGATCGCGGGCACTGGCTATGTGGTCGATCCGTCAGCGCGTGCGGAACTCGCCGATATCGCTCCGCACATCCTGCGCTGGCGCGACCGCTACCAGCCGCCGGCCGATGCACGCGACGACGAACTGGCCGCCTCGCCCTACCTCGGCAGCGGACTCGAGTACCTGGAAAAGACGCCAGGTGCCGCGCCGTGGCTGCGCGACATCCACGTGCACAACCCGGCTGGCTTTGCCAGCGTCGGGGTACCGTTGGGCGACGTGCCCAGCATGCGCCGCGATATCCCGGCCTCGGTCGCGCGGATCAGCCGCGACCTTTTGCTGGCTGACCTGGCCCTGCACGAGCAACGGATCCGCGGGGATGTGTCGGCGGATTTTGGCGCGGAGTTTTATGCGGGTGCGCTGTGGAAGCCTGCAAATACAGCGCTCGCAGCCGCGTGAGGCAACTGCGGGCTGCCTAACGCACTGCGCCGGCAGCCCCTTCAGCAGGCAGGAGAAGGTGCCGGATCCTCAATCCGGCGTCTCGCCTCCCAGCCATCGCGCGACGGCGATGGTGGTCCGGCCTCACAGCACCGGGCCGATGATTTGCACACCGAGCTGCAACCCCTGCCCGGTGTTCCCGACGGGCGCCACCATTGCCGGCAGCCCCGCGAGCGTCGCCAGGCCCGACCAGGCAAGTTGCTCGCGATATAGCGACGGTTCGCCATCGATGCTCAGCATCGTGTGCGCCGCGTGTCACGATCGTCATCGGGAGCCTCGCATAGGCAGGCCTGCGACATTGAACGCTTCCTTTACCGTCATCGCAGAAATCTCATCAAGATCCAGTGTATTGGTAGTACAGATCCAGTCTTTCGTTGTCTTCTGAAACTTCAATATGAAGAATAGCCTCACCAGGCATGCCATTTTCAAAGAGCACACACTCCATTCCCAATACCTTTCCGTTGGTCTCATAGCCATCAATGCATGGCCTTTTCCGCATACGCGAATCAAAGGCCGCCTCCAATGGCGCAATGGATATGATTGCCCCCTTATCGAAGTACGCATCAATGCACTCGAACATCTCTTCGGACACTGCGCTGGAAATGCCAAACTTGTGCTGTAGCGCCTGTGCATCTCGCAGGGCAATGGTCTCGATAAAGCGCTTCGCCTCGTCATAGGCTTGCTGCCTTGTTGGCGTTCGCATGGGTTGACTCCATGACGGCAAGACATCGAGGCGCCAATCTGGCACGACAACGACTTGGCGCAAATTCTGTAGGGAGCCCCGTGGATAGACAATCCATCCAAGATAGGACCCGCGATCAACTAGGCTTCGGCCTGTACTACCCCGGGGCCGAGATGATGCTCGCCGCCTCGCTGCACGGCATGCACGAGAACGAGCGGCAGATCCTGTCCGAGCACCTGGAACACCTGGATCGCCTGCAATCCGGCGGCTTGCGATCAATCGGCCGCGGCTACCCGGCCCGCTGGCTGATTGCCGTGCTCAACCAACGACACGTCCCTCTCTAAATACGCGCCGATCAGTCCCGCTGCCGCCATCGCGGTCTGCCGTTAGCTGGCGTCGCTTGGGCCCTTCCTGAATGCCGGGATATGATCCGGGGCTATTGAGCAATCGTCGGATCTGGTGTACACATCGAGTTGCCCCACTTTCAGTGACACTTATGCATTGCTCGGGGCAGAGCAGGCCATTCTCCGTCCTTTGGCGTGCGCGATGCCGGCCACACCGGGCTGCAGCGTGGTACCGCCGTAGAGGTTTCCAATTTTCCCCGGGGCTCCATCGTAGACACGACGCCTTTCACTACCTGCCGCGCTAATGGAACGCAGTCCGATCCGCCGCCTTGCCCGCACGCAGAGGCAACTGAGTCTCGTGATGTTCGCCATCATTCCGTTGGCGCTGATGTTGGCCGGCACCCTTTGCTGGGGCATGTTCCGCGTTGTGGAGGATCAGGAAGAACGGATCGCCATTCATTTTTCCGAACTCACTGGCTATATCCGGGAGCAGGAGGCCTTCCTGATACGCCTGCGGACGCGAGTCCGGAGTTTGCATCCCGATGATTACACGGGCGATGTCAAGCTGCAGCGCATCGATTCGAGCGCCCATGGCGGCTCGATCCTGTTCGAGGCGAGGGTACCGCACACGTCGGTCATGTTCAGCCTTGCCTGCAAGAGCAAGGAGGATTGTCCTCCACTAGACAGATCCGTGCTCCGGTTTGGCTCCTTTTTTTTCGATTACTACAGCGCCTACTGGTCAGCATCCCAGCCTCCTCCGTCAGACGTCTTCCTGATCGCGGCGCATGCCAATGCCAGTGTCGGCATGCAGGCGTTCCGCTCCACTTCCGAGAACAGGCCCGAGGAATACGGCGAGATGTTCTCGATGGTTGCGCAGCATGCCGGCACGCACGCAGGCGAGCGCGACGTTGCATCGGCGGGTGTCCGCTGGCTCCGCGCAGATCCGGCGGCCGGGGGGGCAGGCAAGATGCTCGCCGTCCTGCCGCTCGATACCGCGGCGGCCATACCGCGAGCGGCTGAATCCGGGAGCGATACGCTCTACGCTGCTGCGCTGCTGAGCCTGGATAGGATCGGCAGTATTCGGCGCTCTCTGGAAACACCCAACTACGACGATTTCTGGCTGGAAGACAAGGCCCGAACCACCTTTGCGGGCAAGTCGCCGATGCCCGCATCGAAGGCGGATGGCGTCACCTATGCCGCCGACGGACTGTACTTTCGGCTAAGGGACCCGAGCGGGTCGTGGCACGCGCTATACCGCATTGGTTATCCGACCTTCTTCCGCCATAACAAGGGCCTGCCAGTCATCCTCGCAATGCTGGTGCTATTCGGGCTGGGCGGTGGCTTGTCCTTCGTCCGCTGGTACAACCGGCGCGTGGTATTGCCGGCGCGCCGGGCGCACGAACGGCTGGCGGAAACCAGCGCATTCTGCCGCGCGCTTATCGAAACCGCGCCTGTGGCGCTGTGCATTTACAGCCAGGCGGACGGTACGGCGCTGTTCCGCAACCATCTGGCAAAGCAATGGCTCAACCTGGACCCGGGCCTGGATACGCACCAGGACCTGCAGTGCGTCCTCGACAATGCCTCTCAGGCCACGCAAGTGCTTGCTGCTACCCTGCCCGGCGCTATCGAGGAAATCCGGGGCGATGGCAGCAGGCCGCTCTCCCTGGCTTTCGCGCCGACCCGCTACTGTGGTCAAGCCGTGCTGCTGTGCGCGTTTGCCGATATCAGCGCACGCAAGGAAATCGAACGCGCCCTGGCCAAGGGAAAGCAGGACGCTGTCAACGCGAGCGAGGCCAAGACCACCCTCCTGGCCTCGATGAGCCACGAAATCCGGACGCCGCTGTATGGCGTAATGGGCGCGTTGGAACTCCTGGATCTCACCGGCCTCGGCAACGCGCAAAGGCAGTATGTCCAGACTATCCGTAACTCGTCGGAAATACTGATGCAAATCATCAGCGACGTCCTGGATATCGCCAAGATCGAAGCGCGGCAGCTGTCAGTCGAGGCGGACGACTTCTGCCTGCTATCGCTGGTGGAGGCTACCGTCAGCCGCTTTGCCGCCAGCGCGCGGCAAAAGGGCCTGCTCCTGTACGCCTGCGTTGCGCCCGATCTGCCTGAGCACCTGCGTGGCGACACAATGCGAATTCAGCAAATACTGAACCATCTTCTGAGCAACGCCATCAAATTTACCGAATCCGGTCACGTGATTCTCCGCGTCCGGCAAGATTCGACAGATCGCGTTGGCGTGACGCTGCTGTTCCAGGTGGTGGACACAGGGGTCGGAATACCGCGGGAACGTCAAGCGGAACTCTTCACCCCGTTCTATCGGATCGACAGCAATATGCATACGGTAAGCGGCGCCGGACTGGGCTTGTCCATCTCCATGCGCCTGGCAAGGCTGATGCATGGGGACATCCGGGTGGTCAGCGATCCGGGCCTGGGAAGCAGCTTTTCGCTGATGCTCCCCTTATCGCATGCTGCGGTGCAGGTACCATCGCAAGCGCCTGTGCTGACGGGGGAATCCGTCTACGTGCGATCCCCGAGCAAGGAGTTGACCGACAATGTGTGCGCATGGCTGAAGCGCTGGGGAGCCACCACCCACACAGCAGACGATATTCCTGTCGATGCTGCGCCGCATGCGCGTCTGCTGGACCTTCTCGTCTCCTACCCTGTCCCCGACGGCTGGACCGGGAACTATCTGTTTGCCGGCAGCCCGCCTGCTGCGGCGGACGCTGCATTGTCAGCGGGGAGTGGCTACCTGAGTGCGCACAGCGTCCAAGCGGTCGGCAGCGCCATCGCCATGGCGGGGCCGGGTGTATCCCAGGCAGTTGACAGGCCGGCGGAACCTCTCGCTGCCGGCGCACAGCTTCGGGTCCTCGTGGCCGAGGACAACGCCATAAATGGAACGATCCTGAAGGAGCAACTCGAACAAATCGGCTGCGTGGTTGCTCTGGCCTGCGATGGGGTGGATGCGCTGGCCCGATGGCACACCGATCGGTTCGATGTCGTGATCACGGACATCAACATGCCAAGGGCAAATGGCTACGAGTTGGCCGAAGCGTTGAGGCAACAAGGCTACGAGGGCCCTATTATCGGGATCACCGCCAATGCGATGCGCGAAGAGGAGCAGCGCTGCATGGATGCGGGCATGACATCCTGGCTGGTCAAGCCATTTGACCTGGGGGTGCTACGGTCTCATCTCCAGTCGATCCGCTCGCCTGCTGTCATACGGAGCGTGGCGCAGGCCGTGCCGGAGGCCCCGGCCAGTCACGATGAAGTCGGGTTCGTGCCGCTGAGGTTCCGCAACGTATTCTCCGAGACCATGCGAAGCGATATCGCGGCGCTCAATCGAGCAATAGCGAATTCGTCCGCCGACAGCGCCCTGGATACGTTGCATCGTATCCGCGGAGCGCTGGCTACCGTAAAATTGTTCAGACTCGTGAAATACTGCGAAGCCCTGGAGGAAGACATTCGCAGCGAAGGCCTTCAACAAAAGCAGAAGGCAGGCATAGCGCGGGCTGCCTCGCGGATCGAGGCCATTTTGCTGAGTTTTGACAATCAACCAGGCGGCGGCTTCTCTTTATCCGATTCTTGAACTCCATGAAAAAAACCAAAATCATCTTAGCGGACGATCATCCCCTGGTGCTCATGGGAATACGCGAAGTCATCGAACAGGACCTGCGTTTCGTGGTGGTTGATTCCGCCTCGGGCCCCTCGGACCTGATCGCCAAGATTCCCGTTGCCCGTCCGGATATTATTGTCACCGACTTTGCCATGCCCGGTGATTCGGTCTTCGGGGATGGCCTGAAGCTCATCGCATACCTGACCAGGACGTTTCCCGGCGTCAAGCTGCTGGTCCTGACAATGCTCACCAACCCGATCATCGTATCAGCCCTGTACGATGCCGGCGTGCACGGAGTGGTGTTCAAGGGCGACTCTCTCAACGACATCCTCACCGCCCTGTTCGCGATCCGGAGTGGCCGCAGATATATTCCAGCATCCCTCCAGGCGTCTCTTCGCGCGGGTTCGGGGGCGGAGTCCATTGGTGATCGAATCAAGACGCTGTCGCCGCGGGAATATGAAGTGCTTCGCCATTTCGTTGGCGGGGAGTCGGTACAGGATATCGCCAAGCACTTCAACCGCAGTATCAAGACCGTGAGTGGCCACAAGGTGTCAGCAATGCAGAAGCTCGGTGCAACAACCGACCAGCAGCTCATTACCTTCTGCATTGCTACCGAGCTTTTTCAGTAGCAGGACGCCACGGACACTCCCAGGCATCGGCATCGAGCAGGCTGAGGCGCCCCTCCCCCTCAGCCCCCTCACACTACCGTACGTGCGGTTTCGCATACGGCGGCTCGCGAACGAGACCGCATGCGCTGCCGGGTACCCAGCAGCGAGATGTGTAAGAGACTTCCACCCTCAAGTGAGGGTGCCCTGCCGGGCGCAAAAAAAACCCAAGCTGCCCGCGAGGGCCGCTTGGGTGGGTAGAAGTCCGGGCCAGAGGAAGGGAATCCTCGCCGGAATCGGGATTCGGCATCAGCAGGAAGTGTTGATGCCGACGAAGTCAAGAATACCGAAGTCATCATTCTTCTTCTACCAGAATAATCTGGTTCTGCAGCAACGTGTCAGCGCAGCGCTGTCCAACGGCGGAGGAGCCTGGAGAGCAGATATCCGGCGCATTTCCATCGGATGATGAGCCTCGGCTCAACAAGGCCAGTTCGGTGCTGACTGCCGACAAGCGACTGGCTAGCGGGGATGGTTGATCATCATCAGGGCAACCTTCACGGCCGCCGCGGCGGTGTATCACAACCACGCCGAGGACTGCGCTCCCCAATGGGAAGTCGTCGCCACCGTGCCACCCTGGCGCACGAATACATACTGCCCCTACTGCGCACCATGATCAATCAGTTTCCTTCGCATAGGCGCGATGCCGCGCCGCGCAAGACAAGCTACGGCTACGCTCTCCACGGTTTGCCCAGCGCAACCGGGCCGGAAATCCGTACCGTAAAATCTCATTCCCTTTAATTACCCAACCAACCATGCAATCATCCATAATTAATCATAATTTCCGTCTTTAAATTCACCAAAAATTAATTTACGATTAAACAAATTAATTTCGCGAGATTCGAAACATCATTGAATGGCACGCACAAACAGAAACGAAGGCTCCATATCATATTATTATTTTCGTGCACTCCGACCTATTTCTGTTTCCTTATACTTCCATTCCTTTTGCGTTTTTTATATTTCTTCACCAGACCCCATTGGCCTTCTGTTGCCGAGCAAGAATCAGATTTGAAGCAGAATGGCATGCGCTTTGGCGACTGGCAACTCCGCCGAGGCCAAGCTCGGGATGGGTTGGGTGAATTGGGCCACGCCTGACCTTGATGAGAGGCTGCCTTGCACCGCCGTGCACCCAGAGCATGCGTTGTTAAGCGTGGCGATAGTCTCAATTCAGTTCTTTTTTCCGAAAACAAGAACTATCCTGTGTCGCGACCGGGGAATTCTGGCGAATATCTGCTGATGCACGCGAGCCATACGGGGGCTTTGGCGGCCGCTATGCACTTTCACGGAACCAAGCCGTCGGAAGCTCTTTCCCGCTCCCGATTGATCTGGGCCATCTCTTGCCGCCACCCGCAGGAGGATCGGCTTGCTGCCAGGCCCAGTCGCCTTGAGGCAAGGGCGAAATATGGCAACACCATTCTGGTCATCGCTAATCGCCGTGCCGCCATTACATGAATGGAGATTTACAGCCCCTTGTCACACCAGGTACCCGAAATAATCGAAGCAACCCGCCAGGCCGTCCGCTCCAGCCTGCGTGTACTGCCAGCCGACGGCCAGCAACGCCAGCGCGCGGCAATGAAGCGGCGCGTGCACAGATGCGGCGTCACGCAGGTGCGGGATGCGAGTGATGGCCCGCAGGCATGGACGTTGCGGAGGGAACTGCCTTCGACGTCCTGATCACCGATCTCTCGATGCAGGGCATGGACGGCATGCGCCTGATGCACTCGTTGTTCGGCGAACTGGCGCCGGCGGAGTTTCTGCCGCCAGTGACTGCCCAAGGCCATTTGCATGCCCTGGCCTGCGCCATGCTGCGCACGGCTGTGGCCGGCCAGGCCCGGTGGCGCAGGCTGGGTTGCGCGGCGACGGCATCGGTCAACGTGCCGGCGTCGCTGACGGAGTGCGAGGGTGCCGCCGACCGTCTTCTCGCTACGGTCCGGACTGCCGGCGGCTACGTGGCCGGCGTCACGCCGGAGTTTGCCGAGACCGGATGTATCCGGGATACCGCGGCCCTCCAATACACGTTGGCCCGCGCTCGGATAAACGGTTCCCGGCGCCGATCCTGGAATGGCGCCAACGTTCGTCCTCGGCTTGAGCGCCGGTCGTCCGTCGGCAAAGGACGGGGAAGCGCGCCGCCTGCGGCCCGCACCCGATGCCAGCTCTACGGCGCGGGGGCGCCGCACCGGGCACGATCCGTCGGGAGCCGGATCGGCTTTACACAGATTCGTTGATCGGAGGGCATAGTTGTGCCAATCAGAGTGCTTCTTGCGGATGACCATTCCACATCGCAGAAAACGATGCGCCAGGTGTTGGCGCTGATGGATGAAGTCGAAATCGTTGGAGAACCCGTGGATTCCGCCGAACTGATGCAGTGGCTGGGCAGAGCCAAGGCCGATGTCCTGCTCAGCGCCTTTTGTCGTCCGGGCGGGCGACACAACGACAATATCGCATTGCTGGATCTTCTGCATGGCACCTGTCCTCGCTTGAAGGTCGTGATCATCACGAAGGTATCCAGCCCGTTGGTCCTGCGAGCCATGATCGTCTCGGGTGCCCATGGTCTGCTGCTGAGTAGCGACCCGGAAAGGGAGATCGCGAGTGCCATCCTGGCTGTCGCGCGAGGGCGAATGTATATCGCGGAATCGGTGCGCAGGCTGATGGCTCACTCGCGAGTGGCGGAGGAGCCGATCGACGTCTTTGCCAACGATTGCATTTCAGCACGGGAGACCGAAGTGCTGCGCCGCTATACGCGCGGCATGACCGTTGGTGAGATCGCCACGGCACTGGGCCGCAGCATCAAGACCGTGAGCACGCAGCGCATCACGGGCATGAAAAAGCTGGGACTTGCAAACGACCGTGAGCTGTATGAGTACGCATTCGCATTTCGGTTTGCCCCTGCCAACGAGGATACTGCTGCATTGGAGACGGTCAATTTCCTGCGCGGGTAACGACACTCCGGGGTCATGCCAGCGGAATTGCGGGGGGCTATGGAAAATCACTGCTGAAATCGAAGATTGAGAATTGTCCGATAGGAAAGAATTCCGATCGGCGGCACTATTCGATCATGCATTCCCATCGACTTCGTGCTGGGCGCCGTAGCGTCAAGATATCGCCGCCGCGCGTAGCCGTTGTGATGCTATATCTCTTGGCCGCGACGTTGCTGCTGTGCGCGGGCATGGCCGCGGTGTTGTACCTGGAGTCTCAATTCGAGAGGAAAATTTCCGCATATCGGCGCCAGATGAATGCTGCGGCGTATAACGCGCAGATTTTCCTGGGGCAACGTAGTTCGCTGCTGAAATCCCTGATCGACTCCATATCCGAAGGCAGCGGCGAGGTTGTCGCGTTGCCAGCAAGCGCGGCACATCACATCGAAGGGATTTCGCTCGCCATCGATCGGCAACTCGGGAAGAGTTGGACCTTGTATGTTACTGAACGGGACAGGGATGCCATCGCGCGTTCAGGCGCCCATCTGGTCTACTGGACCACTGCCCAGTCCACTCAGGCAGGGCTGGAGAGCGATCGCCGTGGAATTCGGGAAACGCTCTCGCCGGAGGTGACAAACATGCTGGTTGCGCCGCACGCGCAATCGGCTGACGCCAGGTCGATTATCTGGGCCAGCGATCGTATTCATCACCGTCTTTACATGTTTGGCCGGGTCGATCCTGGCGAGAAGACAGCCGGCTGGCTTGGATTGGCATTGGACAATGTCGAGCCGGGTCTCCTGCTGTCCAAGCCTGGCCTGAGCTATATGCTGCTGGACCGCCATGATAACGTTGTTCTCGAAAGCACGGAAGATGCCGAATTAAGGCGCGACCTGGCAAGAATGCCACGCGAGGATGCGTTTATTCGATACGGAATAGGCCCAATACCCAAGTACCTCACGCTCAGCAAGGCGGTAGGCGACGACGGTTGGCGTGTTGTTTATTTCATTCGTGCGAGCGCACTGCTGAAGGTTTGCATGCCGGCCATCCGGCTGGCACTGGGGGGCGTCCTTCTGCTGATCATCGGCATCGGCATCGGCATCGTGTATATCAATCGGCATCAGATGCTGCCGGCGCGGCGGCAATTTGACAGCCTGATCGAAAGCGAAGCGTTTAGCCGATCCATGATCGAGGCGGCACCGGTGGCATTGTGCGTGCTTCGCCGCCGCGACGGCAACGTGCCACTTGCCAATGAATTGGCGCGAAGCTGGTTTGATCCCGACATCTCGTGGCGCGAAGCCGCGCTGTCCAGGGACCGCCATCCGAGCACCGGGAGGGAACTGGTGCTGCATGACGGCCGCAGCGTCTATGTGTCGTTCGCGTCAGCGCGCTACCAGGGCGAAGACGTGGTGATCTGCGCGTTCAACGACATCACGGCCCGCAAGGAAATGGAAGCAGCAACGCAGCTAGCCATTCAACGGGCGCAAGCCGCCAATGAGGCCAAGACCGTTTTCCTGACCACCATGAGTCATGAGATTCGTACGCCGCTTTATGGCATTCTTGGAACACTTGAGCTCCTGGCCTTGAGCTGTACGTCAGGGCAGCAGCGGGAGTACATCAAGGCCATCGAAAGGTCCTCGGATTCGCTATTGCAGGTAGTGGATAACACGCTGGACATCTCGAGGATCGAAGCCGGGAGCCTGATGCTCGAACCGGCGGCCTTCTCGCCGCTCGACCTGACGGAGGACGTGCTTTCCTCGTACGCTGCACGCGCGGAGCGCAAGGGCCTGCTCATCTACGCCTGTATCGATGCGGACATTCCCGGGAGCTTGCTTGGCGATGCAGTTCGCGTGCGCCAGATCCTGAACAACCTCCTGAGCAACGCCATCAAGTTCACGCAGATGGGCCGGGTGGTGCTGCGCGCGCGGATGGTGGCAACCCGGCCGCAAGCCGTCGAGCTGATGTGGCAGGTGGCGGACACCGGCATCGGTATCGCGGCGGAAAGCCAGGAGCACATCTTCGAGTCGTATTATCAGGCAAGCGGTAGCCGGCAGGCGACAGCCAGTTCCGGACTCGGACTTTCGATCTGCCATCGGCTTGCCCAGTTGATGGGCGGCGCTATCCAGGTGGTAAGCGAGCCTGGGCTCGGAAGCCTCTTCTCGGCTACGCTGCCCTTCTCGTTGTCCATCGATGCACCGGATATCGTGATGCCTCAACTACGGCCTGGCGTGGTGTACGTGCGCTCGGACGTGAGGGAGGTCGCCACGCATCTGTGTGCCTGGCTACGGCGTTGGGGTGCCGTCGGACAGCCTTACTCCGAAACGCAGGGTGGCTTGCATCGGGACGACATATTGATCGACGTGCGGCCATCGGCGCGCAGTGAGATCCCCTGGGCGGGGCTTAGGGTTCTGGCGATACCGTTTGGCCCCGATCATCCGCAGAGAACCGGGGGTGGCTGGGAGGTGAACGGGTATAGCGTGCGAGCGATCGGCCTTGCAGTCCAGTTTGCGCAGAACGATGTTGGCGAAAGCGGCTGATCACGCCCAGGCACATTTGAGCGCCCCGATCGGCTCCGGGTTCCGGACTTCACCTGCGTTTGCGCTTGGCAGTCTACCCATTATCCATCGCCACCCTCCCCCTCATCCTCCTGCGCGGCCAACTCGCTCAACACCAGCGTTTCATGTGCGAGCACGGCCGCCAGCGAAAGCAGATGGCTCTGCGCCTCTTCGGTGATGTTGCACAAGGAGCCGCCGGCAGCGTTCTCGACAGCCACCGAAAGCAGCGCGTTGAGTTGCGCGGCTTTTTCCGCGGCGAGGCTTAGCGGGCTTTCGGAAGGCGCGTGGGCCGTGAGGAAGGTGTCGCGCCCGGCGCGCTGGGCGGTGATGTTGTAGTGCGGATACCTATGCATCGGGCGCCCTCCGTTGGGAGGCGCGCAGGCGCTGGCAGAGGATGGCTGGCTTCCACGTCACCAAATCAAGGCGTAGTACCCCAGATAGAACAGGGCAGTGCCTGCCAACAGCGAGAGCATTGTCCAAGCGAACCTCCCAGCGGTTGGCTGACGCGAGTACTTCCAACCCGCCGATGCCCAAGCCACAGCAGGGCCGACCAAAAAAAGGACAATCGCGGCTTGGCCCCACCATGACACCGAACAATGCTCGATGTCCCAACAGCCGTGCCACTGCTCGATGAGCGGCCATGAGTATTTCTCTGCCAATTTCGCGGCTAGTAGAGCCGACTGCCTCATCGCTACCAGCGCCATAGCGATAAAAGCCACACACCAAGCGAGACGCGTCATGCGACTTCCCGCAGCAGGGTCTTCTTCGATTTGCCTAAATCCGAGTACCGCGCCGACCCAAGCCCCACGGTAAAGCGCAGGAAGTTATTGAGCCGGCCCTGTAGCGACGCGGCCGTGATTGTTTCGCCGTTCCACAGGTCGATGTGGTCGCCTGTCGGCGAAACTTCGTTGTCCAGACCGCTGGTCCACGTTCATGCCGAATTTGGCATCGAACTCGGCTGAGGTAGCTCCTCGATTTCATTTGATGGCACGCGTGTGGTCAGCGCAGCGTTGCCAACCTGGTCTTGGACTCCATCCTCAAGGGAAAGTAAAGGTGAATTCGGCGGAGCCTCCCGCGTAGCCGGCCATCACCTCGGCGTCGCCACCGGTGCGGATGTACTGCGCCGACAGGGGAAGCTTTGCTGTCCTGCCCGCTTTGTCGAGCGTCATCTCGTACTTCTTGGCAGCACCCGGATCGCCATAGGAGATGCGCTCCCGGCTGCCATCCTCGCGCGTCATGATGATGCCGAACCCCTGGGCCAGGCTTTGCCCGCCTGGCGCACTGAGCCGCAATACCGTCTTGTCTGCGTTGGGAGGCGTGGCCTTGTCCCTGAAGCTGATCGTGGGCTTGGCGTTGGCCGCGCAATTGCTCAGGGCGATCTCGAAGTGCTTCGGCGGGGACGTGTCGTTGAGCCTCTTGAAGCGATCAATGGGAATACTCCCCAGATCGACCGGAATGATCTGATTGGCCACCACGTCGCATTTGTTCGAAATCGGAGGCGGAGGGCCGCCGCCAATGCTGACGAGACCAGTGCTGTCGTAGCTAATGGACTGATGGCACCCCGGGCCCAAGGTGGGCACCTGGAACGTGCTGCCCAGGCTCACCCCCACCGATTTCAGAAAGTCCGCTGAGTAGATCTTCACCTGGAGACCACTCGCAACATTGGTCACCTTGATCTCGCCCGCGGCGAGCGCATTCGGGTCCTTGGTCAGCACCAGGTACTGTTTGTAGCTGGCGATGGTGGACCCGATCTGTACCCCCAGATTAGGCTGAAACAAGACGTCCAACTTCTCGACGGCAAGCGGGTCGATCTCCTTGCGCAACGTCCTGGCGACACCGTCCGACGATAGCGCTTCCCACTTGAAGCCGATGCCGTCAATATTCGTTGGCGCAATGCCATCCGTTCCGATGGGCGGCCCGAACCCCATTGCCCAGTGCGCGCCCGTGACCAACTCGTGAGCGATCACGGCCGGCGTCGAACCAAAGGTGAAGGACGTCGTCAATGCGAACCGCCGCTCCATCAGGATCGTGCCGATGGCCGTGCTGCTGGTCAGGGGGTTGGCTACCGTCCACGGCTGGACCTCCTGCGGATTGGGGTTCGTGCAGTTGGTGGCCACGCGGTTTTGAAGTTGTGCCAGGGCGCTGCCGCTCGCCAGCCCCAGCCCCAGCCCCAGCATTAGCACGGCAATGAACAGGCGTACCGATTGGTGCGCCGCCCGTGCAATCCCCGGCAACCCGGCGATAGGCAGTACATTCGTATTCATGCAGCTCTCCATCTCCCCACCCCTGTCTCCCTAGCCTTTCGAGGCGGCGTCAAAATCCATGGTGCGCGCGGCCAGCAGGACCCGCCACCTGCGCCACCAGCAACGCATATCCGTCCTTGGCTTCCATGGCGCGGTACTGAAATGCCCTTGCATGCCATGCCGAAACACGGCATGGCATGCAAGGGGTAAGGGGCCTGCTAGACAGGCAGGCCATCAGACTGCTTCAGCACCTTATTGAATGATGGTGCCGTAGTTGATGCCGGCCTGCGGCAGCATGGCAGCGTTACCGGAAACCCGGTTGCCCTGCATGGAACCGAAGTTCACACCGACCAGGCCACCATAGTTCTGGGAGTAGTTCGGCACGAAGCTGACCTTGCCGCTGGCCGTCGAGTAATTGACGTCGCCCAGATTCAGGCCAACCAGGCCGCCCATCGTCACATAGCTGCCGCCGCTCACCGTGCCGGAAGCCGACGAAGCGCGGACCACCCCGTTGTTCTGGCCAACCAGCCCCCCCACCGCGCTGCGGCTTTCACCCCTGACGTTGCCGCTGGCCACGCCCGACACGATCGCGGTTCCATTGGTGGTGACGTTGGTGCCGACCAGGCCGCCGGCAAAGCTGTTTGCACCGGCATAGACTTCGCCGCTCGCTTCCACCGCCAGCAGGTCGCCGCCGTTGTAGCCAACCAGGCCGCCAGTGTGGCTGTTGCTGCCGCCCGTGGTCTTACCTCGCGCCACCGAACTCTGGATGGTGCCGCTGTAGTTGCTGCCGACCAGGCCGCCCACGCGGTTGTTGGCGCCGCCGATCACGGCACCGGTGGCTTCTGCGCTGAAGATGGTGCCGCCCTCGTTGTTGCCGGCCAGGCCGCCCACATCGATGCCCGAATAATCCGTGACGGTGCCGCTGGTCTTGACATTGGTCAGGCTACCGTTCCGGTTCTGCCCCACCAGGCCGCCGATGGCCGCGGCGCCACTGCCGTTGACGCGGCCGCTGGTGTAGGCATCGGCAATGCTGCCACGGCTGTCGTTGAGGCCAACCAGGCCACCGATGACGGCGTTGCCGGAAGCGCCTGTGTTACCGGCGGAGAAGACGCGCTCGATGACGCCACCGTTGTTGTAGCCCACCAGGCCGCCCACGTTCAGGCCGCCGTAGGATGTGCCGACGGTGCCCCGGCTGGACGAATCGGCTATATAGGCGTCAGGCCCGGCGTTCAGCCCGACCAGGCCGCCCACGCCGCCCATGGCCGTGCGCTGCATGTACCCCCCGATGGAAACATCCGACGTGCTGCGTGTCACGCTGCCCGCGTTCTCACCGACCAGGCCGCCGATCGACTGGGTCAGGCCGCTGCCAAACAGACTGGAGAGGCTCACTGAAGCGCGGTCGATGGAGCCGTCGATGAGGTTCTTCCCCACCAGGCCACCCATTGTATGGGCCCGCCCGGTGTTGCTATTGAGGCGTACGCCGGTGGCGGTAACGTTGGAGATGGTGCCGGAGTTCTGACCGACCAGCGCGCCCAGCGCAGCGGCGCCGGCATTGGCAGACGTCGCGTTGACCGACAACGTCGCCAGGCCGAGGTTGCTGATGCTGCCGGACGATGCCGAGAACAGGCCGGACAAAGGCCCGGTGCTGGTCACCGAGAGATTGTTCAAGGTGTTGCCCAGGCCGTCGAAGACGCCGTAGAACGTGCCGTAGTCGCCGCCAATCGACTTCAGGCTGCCGCCGCTGATCTTGTTGCCCAGCACATAGTAGCCGCCCAGATTGTCGTTGATGCCCTGCAGCTGCGCGAGGTTCTGGATCACGTTATAGGAAAAGCCGTTCGACCTGAACGACGCCCCCGTCCCGGACAAGGTGACCACCGCGCCGTTGTTCAGGTTCAGCGAGCGGCCATAGTTCAACGCCAGGCCGTTGCCGGCCCCGCTGAGCGTGACCTTGTTGTTCAGGTTGATATCCTTGGTGCCGCCAGCGGTCATGGCCAGGCTGGCGTTGACGCCGGTGGCGCTCAGCGCTCCGTTCACATTGACATCGCCAGCCGAGGCCAGCGTCAGCTTGTTGCCGCTGTTCCAGCTGATCGGCGCGTTGACCGAGAGATTGCCCACGGTGCTGGCCAGCTCGATATTGGTCGTGCCGAGGTTGCGCGAGAGCGTGTCGCTAAACGCGGTATTTTCGCCACTGGCGGCCGTCTGGCCGATGTTGACATCCATCGCGTTGAGCTTCCAGGTGCCCGTCTGCCCGTTATTGGCCTGGGTGTTAACCTGGGTGGCCAACTGCACCTGCACATCGGCGCCGCTGGTCTCGATGGTGCCGCCGTTGCCCGGGCCGGCCATCGCGCTGGCGTTCAGGTTGCCGGCCACGCGCACGACGCCGGCGCTGCCGCCGTCCAGCGTGATCTTGCCGGCATTGCCCTGCAAGGTCTTGGCCTCGATCATGCCCGTATTGTTCACCACCGCCTGCTGCAAGCTGCCGGCGGCGCGAGCCGTCATCAGCACCTGGCCACCGTCGGCCTTGAGCAGGCCGCCGTTTTCCACCAGCGAGCCCACCAGGCCGCCATTCACCTGCAGGTTGAGCAGGTTGCCGGCGTCGAAGCTCACGGTGAAGTCATTGCCGGCGCCTAGCGCCACCCGGCCCATCTGCGCCTGGATAAGGCCAGTGTTTTTCACCGCGCTGCCCAGCAGCGCCACGCTGCCGCCCGGAGCGGCGGTAATCCGGCCGGCATTGGTGATCGGTGCACCCACGCCGCCGGTAAAGCGGTAGGTCCCGCTGTTGAAATCCGCGTTGCTGATGTCCTGCGTCGAGGCCACCAGGCCGCCCACGTTGACCTGGGCGGTCTGCCCGAACACGATCCCGCTGGGGTTGACCAGGAAGACGCGGCCATTGGCACCGATCTGGCCCTGGATATTGCTGGCGTTCGCAGTAATCACGCGGTTGAGCGCGATCGCGTTGCTGTCGGGCTGATTGAAGAAGACTCTCTCCCCCGCGCCAACGCTGAACCCATTCCAGTTGATGATCAGCTTGTCGCTCGACTGGTTGATCGACATGTCCCGGCCATTGTTGTAGGACGCGACATTACCGGTGCCCGATACGATCACATTGCCGGTCGGCAAGGCATGCGCCGGCGCAAGCGCCCCCAGCCCCAACAGTGCAACGGCGGCGACAATCACGCGCCTGGCGCCGCCAGACTTGCCGCGGCGGCGAGCCCCTTCGCTGGCAACGTTCCAGCATCCCTGGGCCTGATTCCAGACCAGTGCATAGCTTTTGTTCATATTGACCTCATTCCTTGTTATTGAGAAAGCTGCAACCATCCCGGCAGCACGGGTACTGCACCGACACGGTCCACGGCGCACTCAGAAGTACTGCGCGCCCTGCACCCAAAACCTGGGGCTGCGCACCGGCCCCCCGCTTGCGTCGCGCTGGCCCATCGGCCAGGCCAGCGCCAGGCTGATCTGATGTCCCTGCCCGGCCCAGGCGCCGCCAATGCCCGCCCCCGTCAACCGGCGCGTATTGCGCTCCCTGGTCCAGGGCTGCTTGTTGATGTCCACCACGCTCTTGTCCACGAAGGCGCTCAGCTGCCAGCCAGGGGCCACCGCGTAGCGCAACTCCAGGCTGGCCTGCCAGCCCTGGTCGCCGCTGCCGGCGCCGAGCGCGTAGGCGCGCACGCCATAGGGCCCGCCCATGCCGAACTTCTCGGAGCCGTCCAGGTTGCCGGACGCCCATTGCGCATTGGCCTGGGCATAGAGCTGGAAGCGATTGCTCAGCCGCTGCAGGCGCGCCGCGCTCAGGTTCATCTTGCTGAAGCTGCCGCCGGCTCTCGCGCTGATCTGGTCGATGAACTCGGTGAGCGGATCGTCGATGCGAAGCCGTCCCGTGCTGTAGCTCGCCGAGAACATGGTCTGCCCGCCGCCGAATACGTTGTCCTGGCCATTGCCGTTCACGCCGGCGGTCCACAGCCCCACGCGCTTCCCGACGTTGGTTTCGAAGAGATCCATCTCGTCGCGCAGCCGCTTGTCGTCGTACTGCAGCTGGGCGTTCAGGTTGAAGGCGCGGCCGCGCAGCAGCGGCTGCGAGACGAAGACGCTGCGGATGCTGGCGCGGCCGTGCGCTTCCAGCACCGCGAAATCCTTGTCGAGGTGATAGCCCATATCCGAGTACGACACACCCACGCGCGTGGACCAGGGCCCGGCCGGCAACTGGTAGCCGGCGCGGTAGTAGCGCTGCCGCTTGTCGCTGCCAAGCACGCGCAGGCTCAGTTGGTCCCCCAGCCGCAACGGGTTGTTCAGGTAGAAGCTGCCGCCCAGGCGGTATTCGCCGGTGTAGTAGCCGCCATAGTTGTCCGCCTCCAGACTGCCGCCGGCCAGCGGCCCGGGCTCCGCCTCGACCAGCAGGTCGGTGGTACCGGGCTCGCTGCCGGACTGCAAGGTACCCTTGGCCTCGGCGCCGGGGATATCGTTGAGCAGCAGCAGGCTGCTTTCCAGTTCCGCGCCATGCACCGCCTCGCCGCTCCTGAGCCTCGATAGCGGCTGGCGCAGCACGCCGTCAAACGCGCGCGACTTGTTCTGCAGCACGATCCGCCCGTACCTGCCCTCCATCACTTCGAGCCGGACCATGCCGTCCTCGATATCCTGCGGCGGCAGGAAGGCGCGCGCCAGCAGGTAGCCGTGCGCGTGGTAATACGCGGTGATGCGGTCCGCCGCGGCGCGCAGGCCTGCCAGGTCCTGCTCGCTGCCGTTCAGGTCGCCCAGCAAGGGCAGCAATTGCGCCGAGTCGAATACCTTGTTCCCGTCGATGCGAAAGCCCTGCACCTTCAGGCGTGTCCCCGGCTCGGCGGGCGCGGCGGGCGCGGTGCGATCATCCGCCTTGGGCAGCTCCAGCTCCAGACTGGACGGCGCAGGCAGTTCCGGACGTACGGTCTCGAGATCGCGCATGGTCTGCCCGGCCCTGGGTATGCTGGGGACATTCGCCGCATTGGGCACATTGGGCGCATTGGGCACATTGGGCACCTGCGCATGCCCCACGACCGGCAGCAGCAAGATCAGGCCGACACCGCAGGCACGCAGCCCGAAAGCGCGGCGCACAGCCCGCTCACCGACCGCCCGGCGGGCTTGCGGATCGGCATCGGCATTGATAACGGTTTCACGGCCAGCACTAGCACTCACTTGATTCCATCCCATTGCAATCCCATTCTTTTCACGAGCGGCCCGATCGATGCTCATGCGCCGCTCTCTGCCCGATAGCGTTGCCCTTGCTCATCGAGCCACCCATCGCCTGCATCGAAACTACCTTTTGACGTTTGCATTTCCGACGATCAGTTCGCCGCTATCCCTGACGGCTTCGTAATGCACCACCGCCTCGTCCGCGGCGGGGCCCGCCAAGCCGGGCAGCACGAACCGCGTGACGCCAAGCGGCGCGATGGTCAGGCCGTCCAGTTCCGCCAATGCGCCCCCGCGCCCGACCTCCATCCGCGCCAGCGACACGTGGTAAGGCGTAGGGTTGGTTGCTTCCAGGACGGCGCCTCCCGCCTTCCCTGCCTTGCCAAAGGCCCATGTCACCTGTCCGATGGCCTCGTCCGCAGTGCCGGGCAATCCCGCCGGCCGGAACAGCAGCTTCATGCGCGTGCGGTAAGACAGGCGCAGCAGACTGGCGCTGTCCTCGGCCAGCGGCGGCACCTCCAGAAAGTTGATCCAGAACACCGACTCGCGATCCCCCGGCAGCGGCTCACCGGTGTAGCGCAGCCGCAGCACCGTCTTGCGCTCCGGGTCCAGCCTGAGCAATGGCGGCGACAAGATGAAGGGCACGCGCAGCGTGGCCGGATCGGCATCGACCTCTCCCTGGTCCAGCCAGGCCTGGACCAGGATCGGGCTGTCGCCCGCATTGCGCAGCCTCACGCTCAGCGCCGACAGATCGGCGGGGTAGACGAAGCGGGTGCCGATGATCGACAACGCCGCCAGCGCCCCGGCGGGCGCCAGGCACAGCAGCAAGGCCAGCATGGCCCCGGCGCGGCGCCATGCCCGCTCGCAACGCGGCCTGCGATCGCCTCTGCCCGCAATGATTGGATCGGTCATGTTGCTCGGCCTTCCCTGATTCCGCATGCCGGCCGGATTGCCTGGCGCTGCCATCTTGGTACTGCACAATGGCCCGGCTCCGGGTTGCCTTGGCCTCACGGACGCGCGGCCAGCTTTTTGCTGCCCACGCCACCGGCCGGCAATGGAAGGCACGGCAGGTCCAGCATTTCGTAGCCGCTGCGTTTCCCCTCCACGCGCGCGGGCAGCGTGTAGTCGATCACGCAGCGCTCTTCAGGCTTCTTGCCCCATTCGACGCGGATCGAGCCGCGGTCATTCTCGGTGCGCACCACCAGGCGGCTGCCCTGGCCCACGGCGCCGATCTCCATGCCGCCTTCGCCATCGATGGCGGTGGCGGCGAAGGGCAGCAGTTCACCATTGGGCATGCGGCTATTGATAAGCAGGGCACGCGCCTTGCGGGTTTCGTACGTGAGCATCACCACCGCACCGGCGCGCGGCGCGACGCTGCGCGAGGTCACCTTCAGCTCGACGTCGTCGGGGATGCCCTTGGGATCGACATCGATGCTGTTCAGCTGATAAGGGATCAGGCTGGGTACAACCGCGTAGCCGCGCCGGTCCACGCTGGCGCCGCCGTAGCCGACCCGGGCGCCCCGCGCATCCGCCGCATGGACCACGCCGATGGTCTCGCCAAGGGTCTGTGCCATGGAAACGCCGCCCGGATGAACGACCAGGCCGCCCTGCGCGCTGGCCGATGCCTGCCGATAGCCTTGACCCTGGCCAATGCTGGCGCCCAGCGTGACGTCGGGCAGGCGCCAGTTGATGCTGGCGTTGCCCGAGGCGGCATTGCGCCGGTCGTCATAGGTGCCGGAGAGCGAGTACGAGCCCTTGCCCTGCTGGTCGATGAGCCCCGAAACGCCGGAAGAAACCTGCGTGCCGGCACCGTCGTCGTGCGTGACGAAGGTGTTCAGGACGGGAGTGCCGCGGGCGGACTTTCCCAGTGGAATCGACAGGTTGAGGCTGACCAGCGTGCTGTTGCCGCTGGCGGCTCCCCCATACAAGGCCCCGCCGGACCCCGCGTTCTGCACGCGCTGCACGGACACGGAATAGGTGTTGCCGCGCCACTGGTTGCTGTAGCCCAGCGTGAAACTGAGCGCCTGGCCACGCTGGTTCCAGTACTGGAGCGAAGAGCCGTTGAGGTAGACACTGCCGCCACTTGCGCCGAGCTGCTGGCTGATATTGGCATCCACTCTGCTGCGCATGCGCGCGAAGGAATCAGCCGCCGCGCCGCGCTCGACGGCATCGTGCAGCATCAGCGCGTCGCGCAGGCCAAGATAGCCGCGCGTGGAATAGCGGTAGGCTAGCAGTGAGAAGCTGGTACCGCTGTTCGGCAAGTTCTTGCTGTACGAAACACGGAAGCTGGAGCCACGCAGGCTATCGCCGTTTGGCACGGTGGCCCTGGCCCACGTGACGTCGGCGCCAAAGCCACCGAAGCGCGTGTTGAGCGCCCCGCCCAGCAGCCCGGAGGCATAGTTGCTGGCGAAGGCCACACCACCGTAGCCGGTGACCATATTGTTGATGCCGTGTTGCAGTGTGCCCTGGACGATGTACTGTCCGCTGCCTTGCAGAGAGGGGTCGCTAGCCCTTCCCGCGGTCACGCTGTAGCGCGTGACGCCGGGCCGCAACAATTGCACGGTGGTGGCAAATGGCACCAGGAAGGTACGTGCCTGCCCGTTGGCCTCTGTCACGGTCACCTGCAGGTCGCCGCCGTAGCTGGCAACCTGCAGGTCATTGATCTCGAACGGTCCCGGTGCCACGGTGGTCTCGTAGACCAGGAAGCCACGCTGATGGACCGAGACCCGGGCGTTCGAGCCGGTGGTACCGCGCACCACCGGCGCGTAGTAGCGCTGCGTCTCGGGCAGCATGCGGTCGTCGCTGAAGATCTGCGCGCCGCGGAAAGACACCGAATCGAACAGTTCGCCGCTGGTCGAACTCTCGCCAACCAGCAATTGCGAACGCAGCTCGGGCAGATCGGTCTGTCCATAGACATAACCGCGCTGATAGCGCATGCCAGTCAGCGGCGACCAGGTAACCGAGCCGTTGTGGCGCAATCGCAGCGGCCCGAGGTTTGCCCCCAGGTTCAGGCCCGCGTAGGCCTGGGTGGTGTTGCGTCCCTGGCTCTCCGTGGTGAAGATATTGGTGTTGTAGTTGAGCAGCAGCGCCGGAACGCCACTGTCCCAACGCTGCGGATCGACATAGTTTTTCGATGTGGTCAGCCGCAGATAGTATTGCGGCACGGAGAGATAGATCGCCTGCTCCGCCTGGTCGAACTTGAGTTCGGCGCCGGGAACATAGTTGCCGATGTCGGTACAGACCAGGCCTTCCGGCATCGGGTTGGGCGGCCGTGCGGGATCCTGGCCGCGCGCGCTCTTGTTCAGATCGACACCTGCGCGGGTGAGCAGATCGCGGTCGTAGCATGCCTGCGCGCTTTCCCGGCCTGCAACCTGCCGGAACTCGATATCCTCGGTGCCGCGCCATTGGCCATTGACGTGCAATTCGACGCGGTACTTGCCGGGTGCGACAATATCCAGCCGCTCGAAACGGCTGGTATCGATCGTGATGCCCTCGGCGCCCTGCGCCAGCATGTAGGCGTCGAATACCACCCGTTTGCCGTCCAGGGCGGACAGCAGCCTCGGCTCGGGCGCGGGCCCGTTTCCATCGCTGCCGGCACTTCGCGCGCGCTCCGGGTCGCCGTCCTGTGCCTCTTTACTTTCCTGCGCCAAGGTTTCGCCAATCTGCGCGCCGAGATCCATGGACTGGCGCGTCCCCGCGCCCTGCCCACCCGCAACGGTCGCCGCCGCCCAGGCGGTAGGCGACATCGCGATCGCCGCCACGGCGCCGATCAGGCGAGGCGCAAGGCGCCCCGGCCTGGAGGTCGGCAGCACAGCCACAATGCCGACGCGAGCTGGGCAAGCGGGTTGAACAGGGCGAACTGAGGATTGCATAGACTGACGAATTTGTCCTATCTGCGGAAGCTGGACGCCGCTGTACAACCGACACGGCGAAAGGAATCGGGACGGGAATGCTTAGAGGCTAATTTGCCAATGCCTTCTCTTCCGTGTACCGGCCGCCGTAGTCATTGATGACTTCGTAGCGGACAAGGGCACCGGGATGATTGCCGGGCTTTGCTTCGGGCAGTACAAAGGTCTCCTTGCCGAGCGGGGCCACCATGCCACCACCCGCGGAGACAAACTTGCCCTCCAGCCTGGCATCGACCCGGCCGAAGGAAACGTAGTAGGGCGTAGGGTTGCTGACCTCCACGGCAAGCTGCTTCGCCGTCTTTCCACCCGGCCCCTGGCCTTCCACTGTGACCAGCTTCCAGGCAAGCTTGCCGGGAGCGGCATCGACGTCCGTCAGTTGCACGGGCCGGAAGAAGACCTTGATACGGCTGCGGAAGGCGAACAGAAGCGCATTCTCAGCGCCCTCCTTCTTCGAGGGCACCTCCAGCACATTGAGCCAGAACACCGTCTCGCGGTCGGTCGGCAGTGGCTCCTGCGTATAGACGATGCGCAGCACCGCGCCCTTGCTCGGCTCTACCCGGCCGACCGTCGGCGAGACCATGAAGGGAACCCGGACTTTCTCGGGCGGCACATCCGCCTGGCCATCGTCCAGCCAGTTCTGCACGAGAACGGGCTCGCTGCCGATGTTGTTCAGCCTTACGGTAACCTCACGGGCATCGGACGGGAATACCAGTCGCGTACCCTGTATGACAATGGAAGCCTGCGCCACGCTGGCGCAGGCGGCGAGCGCCACGACACCGGCGGCAAGAAGTGAAGAGATGCGAGCGACCGACGTCATGGCATTCCTGGCAATTAAACCTGGCTCGATTTAGTAGTAAGCCATCGTGTAGCGGATGAACGAGTTACCCGCACCCGCCGTGACGGAGGCAGCGGTCTGGACATAGGCCGCGCTGTAGGTCAGCGTTGCGGTGTTGCCAGTGATCGTGGCCACCTGCGGGCTCGCCTGTGCCTGGTTCAGCGCGATCTTGCCGGTGGCACTGTTGCCGTTGTCGCTGACCTCGATCTGCACGCCTTGCGCCGCAGCGGAACCCTGCAGGATCAGGTTGCCGGTGACGGGATCGATGTTGGCGGAGCCCGTATCAAAGGAGATGGAGGCCTTCGTTTTATCCTTGCAGGCCGTGCCGCCGCCCAGTACCAGGCTGAATGGCACTGCGGGGGATTTCACGCCAATGCCCGTGAAGATGATGGGGTCCACGCGGCCCAGATCCACGGTGGTGCGATTGTTGGGCCCGGCCGGCTTGCCGTTGATGGTGCAGGTAACATCCGTGATGGAGCCGGTGAAGTCCAGCTGGCCGTCGAACGCATGCGACAGCGAGGGAGCCATGGCAGCCATGACCACACAGCCGGCTGTGAGTGAGCCGAGAATAGTACGCTTCATGTGATTTTCTTCTTCCGTTGGTAATTGGGGCAATGCATCAAACGATTAGATGCACCCCGGTTTAAATGCAGGTCCACATGGGACCGAAGCACCGGCTTCCGAATCGAACCGCACCCTGCCTGACGCATTCCACGCCAGATGCAGTCACGGAAAGAAACGCAATGGCACTGAGGCCACTCGACGGTGACCAAATCATAGATCTCATGAAATAAAATAAACCCAAGAAAATTCTTGTTTTCCATAAAAACAATTAAATCGATATTTGGATACTTCAAGCCATTTCGTCATACGAAAGTCGAAGCCCCGCCTCGACAGCATGCAGCCGGCAACCCATGGATTTGGGCGCAGCGGGCTGCGAACATGCGCGGACTCGCCGTCACGCTCGTATTTGTTGGCGCGAATGGACAACGAGCCGGGGCGCGCGGGTGGACGAAGAATTCGAGGGGCTGGATCTGGGCGATCCGAGGCGGGGTCGACGTGCAAAGGCGCGGCTCAAACGGCTTGCCGCCAGGCCCACGGCGAGCATGCCGGGCACGTGCGATGGATGCTCGGAGACCATCCATCGCTGCCTATCGATTTCCCGGCAACGAGGAGATGGAGTGGGCGCGCCCTGCCGGGCGCACCCATAAAAAAACCGCAGCACCAGGCTGCGGTTTTTTTTTCGCCGAGGCATAAGCCCCGGCCAGGCAAGTGCTACCGTCCGATCAGATCTCTTCGTACAGCGGCAGCGTCAGGAACTCGGCAAAGTCCTCCGACGTGGACATCTGCTCGAAGATCTCGCCGGCGCGGTCATATGTCGTGGTGTCGCCACCGACGAAAGCCTTGACCTTGGCCAGCTCTTCCGGGATCAGCGCGCGCACCATCTCGGCGGTCACCTTGCGGCCGTCCTCCAGCTTGCCCTTGGGCGAGCGGATCCACTGCCACACTTGCGAGCGCGAGATTTCGGCGGTGGCGGCGTCTTCCATCAGGTTATGGATGGGCACGCAGCCGTTGCCGGCCAGCCAGGAGCCGAGGTAGTGGATGCCGACGTTGATGTTCATGCGCAGGCCGGCTTCGGTGATCGGGGTTTCCGGCTGGAAGTCCAGCAGGTCCTTGGCGGTCACGTTAACGTCGTCGCGCTGCTTGCCGAACTGGTTGGGCGCGTCGCCCAGCACTGCCACGAATTCCTTCATGGCCGGCTCGACCAGGCCCGGGTGCGCCACCCAGCCGCCGTCGTAGCCGTCGGTGGCATCGCGCTTCTTGTCGTTGATGATGCCTTGCATGGCGATGGCGTTCTTCTCCGGATCGTTCTTGATCGGGATCAGTGCGCTCATGCCGCCGATGGCGGGCGCGCCGCGCTTGTGGCAGGTCTTGAGCAGCAGCAGCGCGTACGAGCGCATGAACGGCGCGGTCATGGTGACCTTGGCGCGGTCGGCCAGGCAGAAGTTCTTGTCAACCTTGAACTTCTTGATGCACGAGAAGATGTAGTCCCAGCGGCCGGCGTTCAGGCCAGCGCTGTGCTCGCGCAGCTCATACAGGATTTCTTCCATCTCGAAGGCGGCCAGGATCGTTTCGATCAGCACGGTCGCCTTGACGGTGCCTTGCGGCAGGCCGATTTCGTTCTGAGCCATGACGAAGACGTCGTTCCACAGACGGGCTTCGAGGTGGCTTTCCATCTTCGGCAGGTAGAAGAACGGGCCGGCGCCGCGTGCGATCTGTTCCTTGGCGTTATGGAACAGGAACAGCGCGAAATCGAAGATGCCTCCGGAGACGCGCTGGCCGTCGATGGTGACGTGCTTTTCGTCCAGGTGCCAGCCGCGCGGGCGCACTTGCAACGTGGCGATCTTGTCGTTGAGCTTGTAGTGCTTGCCGTTCGAGTCCAGCGTGAGGGTGCGGCGCACGGCGGCCTTGAGGTTGACCTGACCCTGCAACTGGTTGTGCCAGTTGGGGGTGTTGGAGTCCTCGAAGTCGGTCATGTAGCTGTCCGCGCCGGAGTTGAACGCGTTGATGACCATCTTGGCTTCCACCGGGCCGGTGATTTCCACGCGGCGGCAATGCAGCGCGGCGGGCACCGGCGCGACTTTCCAGTCGCCTTCGCGCACGCTCTTGGTTTCCGGCAGGAAATCGGGCAACTCGCCGGCGTCCAGGCGCTTGGTGCGCTCGACGCGGGCAGCCAGCAGTTGCTGGCGGCGCGGCTCGAAGGCGCGATGCAGTTTGTCCACCAGGGCCAGGGCCGCCGGCGTGAGGATGTCTTCGTAGGCCGGCAGGATTTCGCCGGTAATCTTCATGCCCGCAGGCAGCGTGATGGCCATCAGTGTTCTCCTGTGATCGATGGTTTGTTTAGGGTGCCCGCTGTCAAACCGCCGCACCGCAGGTGCGGGCGAATTCGAGCAGGTCGTTCATGTCGTGCCCGGTGCCGGAGGGGCTCGCATCGAGCTGCTCCGCCGGATGGCCGGCACGATTGATCCAGAACGTGGTGTAGCCATACCAGGTGGCGCCGCAAGCGTCCCAGCCGTTGGACGAGACGAAGAGGATTTCCCCGGCCGGTACGCCGAAGGCCTTGGGGCCCAGCGCGTAGGCGTCGGGCGCGGTTTTGTACATGCGCACCGCATCCACCGACAGCACGTGGTCGAACAGCCCGTGCATGCCGGCGCTCTTGACCGAGATGTCCAGCATCTCGGGATTGCCGTTGGACAGGATGCCCAGCGGCAGCCCGGCGGCCCGCAGGCGCTTGAGCGCCCCGAGGTTCTCCGGGAAGGCAGACAGGCAGGCATATTCCTTGAGCAACTGCGCCTCCGCGGCGGGGTTCAGCACCAGTTGCAGGCGCTCGGCGGCATAGCGCAGCGCGTCCACCGTGATCGCCCAGAACGGCTTGTAGTATGCGCCGTCGGGCGCGGCCAGCGAGCGGATGCGGGTGTAGTCGATCTGCCGCTCGCGCCACAGCAGCGCCAGCGCTTCGCCCTTGCCCGGAAACAATTGCTCCGCGCGCGCGGTGACGGAATAAACGTCGAACAGCGTGCCGTAGGCATCGAAGACGACTGCGCGGATCTTTTGCATGAGCTGAAGCGGTTCCCCTGGGCAAACCCGGCAGGCCAGCGCATTGCGTGGGCCTGTACACCAATGAATGCATGCATTGTAGGGAGACGTTGCGGTGCGGCAAAGTCGGCCCGGGTCACTTGATCTTTTACTTTTACCCCACTAATCTTTGCAAACGCTCTAAAGAATAGGCACCAAATCCACCCCATTGCTTCAAGCTCCCCGATTTTTGGGCGGCATGAGGCACAAAACTTGCGAATACCGTGGATCATTTCAAGCAATTGGAGACGTTCGTCTCCGTGGCCGCGCGGGGCAGCCTGTCGGCGGCGGCGGCGGCGGAGGGCGTGGCGCCTGCCATCATCGGGCGCCGCATCGATGCGCTGGAAGAGCGCCTGGGCGTCAAGCTGCTGCTGCGCACCACCCGCAAGATCAGTCTGACCTTCGAGGGCTCGGCGTTCCTGGAGGACTGCCAGCGCATCCTCAACGACCTGCACAACGCGGAAGCCAGTGTCTCGGCCGGTGGCGTCAAGGCCAGCGGCCACCTGCGCGTAACCGCGCCGGCTGGCTACGGTCGCAAGCATGTGGCGCCGCTGGTGCCGCTGTTCATCGAGTCGCATCCGGATGTGACCATCACCCTGGACCTGTCCGACCGCGTGGTCGACCTGGTCAACGAGGGCTTCGACTGCGCCATCCGCCTGGGCGACCTGCCCGATTCCAGCCTGGTCTCGATCCGCCTGGCCGAGAACCGGCGCGTGGTGGTGGCCTCTCCCAATTACCTGTCGCGCCACGGCGTACCCGCCCTGCCCGAGGACCTGACCCGCCACAACTGCCTGGCCTTCGGCGCCAGCGCCAATGTGCAGCGCGGCTGGGCCTTCCAGCAGGAAGGACGCCCCCTCACCGTCAAGGTCGGCGGCACCATGGAATGTTCCGATGGCGCGGTGCTGCACGCCTGGTGCCTGCAAGGCCACGGGCTGGCCTGGCGTTCATGGTGGGAGGTGGGGCAAGAGATCGCGAGTGGCCGGCTGGTCACCGTGCTCGATGAGTTCCAGGCGCCGCCGATCGGCATCCATGCGGTCTTTCCGCAGCGCAAGCACTTGCCGCTGCGCGTGCGGCTGTTTATCGACCACCTGAAGAACACCTACGGGAATCCGGCGTACTGGCGGCGCGCGGAACAAGCTTCCGCCGCCAAGGCGCAACTGGTGGTCAATCAGTAATTTGATATAAGGCAATGACGCATGAGCCACCCCTGCCTACAATGAAATCCGACAGGTGCCGTGCGGCCTGCCCCCCACCACCCGTTAAACCGCGTTCCTAAGGAGTCCAGCATGTTCAAGCACATCCTGCTACCCACCGACGGTTCGGAGCTGTCCAAGAAAGCCATCGACGGCGCGCTGGAACTGGCCAAGACAATCAATGCGCGGGTCACCGCCTATGTCTGCCTGGAGGAATATCCCTACACGCCCTTCAGTGAGATCGTGGTGGAAGCGCCCCAGGCCTTCAAGGACCGCATCGAAAGCCAGGCCAAGCTGTACCTGAAGGAAGTGGAAACCGCAGCCAGGGCCGACGGCATCAGCTTTGACGCCGACATGAGCACCTTTGCCGTGCCCTACCTGGGCATCATCGACGCGGCCGAGCGTCACGGTTGCGACGTGATCTTCATGGCATCGCATGGCAGGCGCGGGCTCTCCGGCCTGTTGCTGGGCAGCGAAACACAGAAGGTACTCACGCACACAGACATTCCGGTCATCGTGTATCGCTGAGCGCCGGCACGCGCCATGGCATGAGGCGGTGGAATTCAAAAAGGCCGGCTGCCCGTCGGGGGCGCCAGCCTTTTCATGCTTTCGTCCTTCCGTCCAACCGGCTGAGCCGGATGAGATCAGCTGGCCGACTTGATGCGGTCTTCGATATGCTTGGCGCGGTCTTCCGAGCCCGGGTGCGACGAGAACATGCCCGACTTGCCGCCGTCCAGCTTGGCCAGCTTCTGGAACGCCGAGACCAGGCCGCGGGTATTGGCCTTGTTCTTGGTCAGCAGGTCATACGAGTAGTCGTCGGCGGCGCTCTCCTGCGTTTGCGAGAATTGCGCGTTGATCAGTTGCTCGCCCAGTTCGCCCAGTTGCGAGGCCGACAAGGCAGCCACGGCGCCATTGCCGCTGGCGGCCAGCGCGCCGCGCGCCGCCATGGCGGCGTATGCCACCTGCATCTTGTTCTTGGTGTGGCCCAGGGCCACGTGACCCAGTTCGTGGCCAACCACGCCACGCACTTCGTCGTCGGTCATCATGTCCATCAGGCCGCTGTACACGCGCACGCAGCCGTTTGCCATGGCCCAGGCGTTGACGTCCTTGGTCAGGTAGACCTTGGCATTGACGTTCGGCACCCCGGCCGACTGCAGGCCGGCCATGATCTTGGTCAGGCGCTTGGCGTAGTTGCTGCTGGGCGCAGCAATCTTGCTGGTGCTGTCGAGCTCGGCGCACGACTTGTCGGACATGGTCTTGACGTCGCCGTCGCTCAGGGAGGCCGCCTTGAACATCGACGTGCCGGCACCCATCATGCCGTCGACATTGGTGCCGGCACAGCCGACCAGAATGGCGGAAAGACCGGCGATGGCCGCCAGGGAAAGTTTGTGCTTCATGCTTGGTTTTCTTCTTGGAATGTACACCGGCTGGATTGCCGCCAGTGATCTTTATGGATATGCGCCGGTGACTAACCGGCAACCCTGCTGTGTGCCTCTTTTGACACACGGGCGCAATCATATCGCTGAAATCATTCCAAGTGAACGATAAATGCCTTAATCGCTACAGTCACAATTTTTGACATTTCTCACTCATCGGCCCCGCCTCCCCTGCCGGTCCGGACCTCGGCCAGGCGCCAGAAAGCAAAAAACCGCGCCGTCCCTGAGAGAGACACGGCGCGGCGCCTAAATGAAGGGCGTGATGGTCGCACGCCCTCCAGGTGACCAGCTATTGATCCGAAGATCCGAAGATCCGAAACATCAGGCCACTTTCTTGTCGTCGAAGAACTGTTCGTCTTCGGTCGAACCCTTGAGCGCGGTAGTCGACGACAGGCCGCCTTCGATGGTCTGGGTCACTGCGTCGAAGTAGCCGGTGCCGACTTCGCGCTGGTGCTTGACGGCGGTGAAGCCCTTCTCGGCCGCCTTGAACTCGTTTTCCTGCAGTTCGACGAAGGCGGTCATCTGGTTGCGGGCATAGCCGTAGGCCAGGTTGAACATCGAGTAGTTCAGCGAGTGGAAGCCAGCCAGCGTGATGAACTGGAACTTGTAGCCCATGGCGCCCAGTTCCTTCTGGAACTTGGCGATGGTGGCGTCGTCCAGGTTCTTCTTCCAGTTGAACGACGGCGAGCAGTTGTAGGCCAGCAGCTTGCCAGGGAACTTGGCGCGGACGGCTTCGGCAAACTTCTTGGCGAATTCCAGGTCCGGCTTGCCGGTTTCGCACCACACCAGGTCGGCCACTTCCGCGTAGGCCAGGGCGCGGGAGATCGATTGCTCGATGCCGGGCCTGGTGCGGTAGAAGCCTTCCACCGTGCGCTCACCGGTGCAGAACGGGCGATCTCGCTCGTCCACGTCGGAGGTGAGCAGGTCGGCGGCTTCAGCGTCGGTACGGGCGATCACCAGGGTCGGCACGCCGGACACGTCGGCAGCCAGGCGCGCGGCGGTCAGCTTGGCGACAGCTTCACGCGTTGGCACCAGCACCTTGCCACCCATGTGGCCGCACTTCTTGACCGAAGCCAGCTGGTCTTCGAAGTGAACGCCGGCTGCGCCCGCGTCGATCATGGACTTCATCAGTTCGAAGGCGTTCAGCACGCCGCCGAAGCCGGCTTCGGCATCGGCCACGATGGGCGCGAAGTAGTCGGTGTCTCCCTTGCCTTCGCTCCACTGGATCTGGTCGGCGCGCTGGAAGGTGTTGTTGATGCGGCGGACCACTTGCGGCACCGAGTTGGCCGGGTACAGCGACTGGTCGGGATACATTTCGCCGGCCAGGTTGGCGTCGCCAGCGACTTGCCAGCCCGACAGGTAGATGGCCTTGAGGCCTGCCTTGACCTGTTGCATGGCCTGGTTGCCCGTCAGCGCGCCCAGCGTATTGACGAACGGTTCGGTGTTCAGCAGGTGCCACAGCTTTTCGGCACCGCGGCGAGCCAGGGTATGCTCGATCTGCACGGAGCCGCGCAGGCGCACAACGTCATCGGCGGTGTAGTGACGCGCGACGCCCTTCCAGCGCGGGTTGGTATCCCATTCTGCTTGCAGGTTCTTTGCTTCGGTTTCGCGGGACATTTCACTCTCCTAGTGATGATGACGGGTATGGCATAAGCAACTTGCGACAGGCTTGCCGGACCACGGTGCCGAGCTTGCCGACCGGTGCGCTTAGGGGGACGGTCTGGAGGCCAGGTCCTGCTGCCTCACCACCCCTGTTTTTTACGCTTCAGGTCATGTGTCTTATATAAGAGTGTAGGGAAACGTCCCGCGTCGCAACAGCACGGAATGCAGTCGTTGCTGAGTTTTTTTACTGTTTATAATCAATAACTTATTAAACATATTTCACGATACGGCAAGCTGTTCTCCATCATGAGAAACGGCAGTTGTGCTTCGCATCTACATTTTTTGCCGCGCAAAACATCTTTCCGCATTGTGAAAAAATAACGACCGGCAGTGCCGGCCGCGATGCTGCTCAAGGAGGAACGCATCCAGCCTCCCCCCGTGCGGTCCTACGCTGGCGGATTTGCCTCGCGCTCACGCCGGTAAGCCACCCAGTCCCCGGAGGCAATGCGCGGCAAACCCGCCACCGCGTCCTCCCCCACCGGGTACAGCAGGCAGCGCACGGCCTGGTCGCCAGCCGTCACCACCCGCTCCTCGCGAACGAACAGCGTGGCCTGGCCCGGATAAACCTCTTCGATTTCGTCAAGCACCGGCACCAGGGCGGCATCCACCTCGTACAAATCGCCAGCCACGCCGGGGGCGCCTGCATCCAGCACCAGGCCGGGATAGGTGCCGAAGTCATAGAGCCGGCCCGGCACGGTGGCGCTGCCGAGCAGGCGCGGCGCGGCAATGCCGTGCTTGCGCGCGGCCGCGTTGAGGTCGTTGACTTCGCCCGCGCGCAGGGTGCCGTAGACAAATACCACCGGCATGCTCAGCCCTCCAGCTTGCTGTCTGCCACCAGCACGCCATCGGCGTCGGCATAGATCCAGTTGCCGGGCCGCACCACGGCGCCGGGCATCTGCACCGTGACCTCGCGCTCGCCCACATTGCGCTTCTGGCTTTTCTGCGGATGCAGGGCCAGGGCGCGCACGCCGATATCGCAGACCGCAAGCTCAGCGCTATCGCGCACGCAGCCATTGACAATGACGCCGGCCCAGCCGTTTTTCTCGGCCAGCACGCCAAGGTTGCCGCCCACCAGCGCGCAGCGCAGCGAGCCGCCGCCGTCCACCACCAGCACGCGGCCGTTGCCGGGCGACTCGAGCGCTTCGCGCACCAGCGAATTGTCCTCGAACAGCTTCAGCGTGGCGGCCGGGCCGGAAAACGCGGCGCGTTTGCCGAAATGGCGGAATATCGGCGCCAGCACACGCAGCGAGCCGTCGGCCAGCTGTGCCTCATTGGCGTCGCACAGATCGGTGGTAGCAAAGCTCATGAAGAACTCCCAAATCAGAAAGATGGAAAGGACAGGTTAGGCGAGGCGATGGCGTCCTGCTGCCTCAGGACGCGCCCCGCGCGGCCAGCGCCTGGTCGCGAATGGCCTGCAGCGTGGTGCGCGGCGTGATCTGTTCCGGATCGATGCGGATCTCGATCAGGCTGGCAACCGGTGCGGCCAGCGCCTCGCGCAAGGCCGGCTCGAACGCTTCGTTGCTGGTCACGACGGCGCCACGCGCGCCATAAGCCCGCGCCAGCGCGGCGAAATCCGGGTTGTGCAGTTCGGTGCCGCTCACATGGCCGGGATACTCCCGCTCCTGGTGCATGCGGATGGTGCCGTACATGCCGTTGTTGACGACGATGATGATCACGGCCGCGCCATACTGCATCGCCGTGGCGAGTTCCTGGCCATTCATCAGGAAGCAGCCATCCCCGGCCAGCGCCACCACCGTGCGCCCTGGAAAGGCGATCTTGGCGCCCACTGCCGCGGGCACCCCGTAGCCCATGGCGCCGCTGGTAGGCGCAAGCTGGCCGCGGCCACCGCCGGCAAAGGGGCGATAGCGGAAATAGCGGTGCAGCCAGCTAGCGTAGTTGCCCGCGCCGTTGGTCACCACGGCATCGGCCGGCAGCACGGTATCCAGCGTGCGCACGATGGCGGCCATGTCCACGCCCTGCCCGGTATAGGCCGGCGGTGCCAGGTAGGCTTCGTAACCGGCGTGCGCCGCGGCGGTCCATGCCTGCCAGCGCGGCGTGGCGGGGGCATCGAGCTGGGCCAGCCGTTTCGCGATGGCCGGCATCGAGGCCTGCACCATCAGGTCGGCCTGGTAGACGCTGCCCAGTTCCTCGGCGCCCGCATGGACATGGATCAGGGCCTGCGCCGGCCGCGGCGCGGCCAGCAGCGCATAGCCCCCGGTGGTCATCTCGCCCAGCCTCGGGCCGATGGCAAGCACCAGGTCGGCAGCGCGGATGCGTTCGGCCAGTTGCGGGTTGATGCCGATACCGACATCGCCCGCATAGCTGGCGTGGCGGCTGTCGAACAGGTCCTGGAAGCGAAAGGCGCAGCCCACCGGCAACTGGAAGCGTCCGGCAAAATGCTGCAGGTCCTGGCAGGCCTCGGGCGTCCAGCCGCTGCCGCCGGCAATCACGAAAGGCCGCTCTGCGCTGGCCAGCATACTGGCCAGGCGGGCCAGATCACCCTCGCCCGGCCAACTCATGACGCGCTGGTAGTGCGCCAGCTGCGTTACGGCAACCTGCTGGGTCAGCATGTCCTCCGGCAGCGCCAGGACCACGGGGCCGGGCCTGCCCGAGGTAGCGGTCTGGTAAGCGCGCGCGATGTATTCGGGAATCCGCTCGGCCCGCTCGATCTGCGCCACCCACTTGGCCATCTGGCCGAACATGCGGCGGTAGTCGATCTCCTGGAAGGCCTCGCGATCGGCAAAATCGCTGCCGACCTGACCGATGAAGAGAATCATCGGCGTGGAATCCTGGTACGCCGTATGGACGCCGATGCTGGCATTGGTGGCGCCGGGGCCGCGTGTGCAGAACGCCAGGCCGGGCTGCCCGGTCAGTTTGCCGTAGGCTTCCGCCATGACCGCCGCGCCCCCTTCCTGCCGGCAGATCACGAAGCGCAGGCGGTCGCGCCGCGCGTGAAAGCCATCGAGCACCGCCAGGTAGCTTTCGCCGGGAACGCCGAAGGCCAGCTCGGCGCCGTGCGCCAGCAGCGCATCGACGAGGATATGACCGCCCGGCTGGAGCAACGGTGCCCCGTCGGGGGCGGCATGGGACGGCGTAGCGGCAGGATTGACCATGGGCGGCGGACAAGTTGATGGTTCCGTGCGGAACCGTGGATCAGGAATTCGGTAACAGCACAGGGGGCAATCGGGGCCGCAAGCGTATCAGCCGGCCGCCGCGCGGTTGCTTCCCGCATCACGGCGCGAGCGGTTGCCATTACCTACCGTGACGGCGGTGAAGATCGCCAGCATCTGGAAAGCGCCGATCATGAAGAAGACCCAGCTCGGCCAGCGCGCATCCATCAACATGCCGAAAAACAGCGGTCCGCTGGCCAGTCCGATATCCAGGCCGGAGTAGACCACGCCATAGACTCGCCCGGTGGCCCCGGCCGGCGCGGCGGCGCGCACCAGCAGATCGCGCGAAGGCCCGGCCGTACCCGCGCCGAAGCCGATCACGCCCATCAGCACCGGCACCATCACGGCCGGCAGCACGCCCAGCCCCACCACGATGGCGACAAAGCCCGACAGCGTGAAGCTCATCGCAATCAGGCGGTCGTGGTTGCTGGTGCGCCCCGCGGCGAAGCCGCCCACGATCATGCCGCCGGCGCTGCACAGCATGTAAACGGTGTAGGACGCCGTGGCCAGCGTCAGCGGCATGCCGTAGAGCTGGGTCAGTGCGGTCGGCGCGAAACTCTGGATGCCGGAGAACGAAAAGGTGGTGACCAGGAAAAAGGCCCAGCAGATCCACACCTGCGGCAACTTGAGAAACGCCAGCATGCTGCCGCCCGCCTTGGCCGCGGCCGGCCTGGGCGCCGCGCCGGCGGTGCCTCGCGGGTCGAGCACGTGCCGGAAGGCCAGCAGCACCGCCAGCACGCCGAAGGCCACGGCCGAAGCGCAGGCGAGCGCGGTGCGCCAGGTGCTGAACTCGGCAATGGTCACCAGGAAGATCGGCGCGGCGGCCCAGCCAAGGTTGCCCGAGATGCCATGCACCGAGAACGCATGGCCCAGCCGCGGCTGCGACACATGCTTATTGAGCAAGGTGAAATCGGCGGGATGGAACACGCCATTGCCGATCCCCGCCACGCCGGCACCAAGCAGCAGCATTGCGTAGCTGGGGCTGACCGACAGCAGCAGGGCCGCCGTGCCCAGCAGCCCAAGGCCGCCGAACAGCACCGGCTTGGCACCGAAGCGGTCGACCACGAAGCCCGACGCGGTCTGCACTACGGCCGAGACGGCGAAGAACACCGTCATCAGCAAACCCAGTTCGGCATAGCTCAGGCCAAATTCGGCCTTGATCCACGGGAACAGGGGCGCCAGCAGCAGGTGGAAAAAGTGGGAAACGCCGTGGGCCAGCCCGACCAGGCCAATGACCTGGGCATCGTGGCGCAACGGATTGCGAACGGGATCGAGAGTGGCGGCGGTCATCGGGCGGCAATCTTGCTGGATCTGGCGCGCCGGCCACTGCTGCCTGGCCCGGTCAGGGACCGGGGGCGCGCTGCGAATACCGCATCATAGAGTAAAACCACCCTCGGCAGGGGTGCCCTGCCCGTTACATCTGCTTGAACAGGTAGGCGTACTGGCGCGCCACCGGCAAGGTCTCGGCGCGATTGCGCAGCTTGAGCGCGAGCCGGCCGAGCGACTGGTTCACGGCACTGGCTACGCAGTCGATATTCACCACCGTGCCGCGATGGATCTGCCAGAAGCGCTCCGGATCGAGCTGTTGCGACAGTTCGCGCAGGCTGGTGCGGATCAGCGCCTCACCGCTGGTGGACACGACGTTGACGTACTTGTCGGTCGCCTCCAGGTAGATCACCTCGTCCACCGGGATGATGCGGATTTCCTGCCCGACCAGCGCCTTGATGAACCGCAGGTAGCCATGCTGGGGCGAGCCCGCGGGGGCCTGCTGCGCTGGCGCGCCGCCCGGCTCCAGGGTCTCGAGGCGGGCCAGCAACTGCGCCAGGCGATCGGTGTCGAGCGCGGAGCCACCCTCCTCGCTCGCCTGCGCATGGGCCGCGAGCCTTGCCTTGAGGCGGTGCACGGTAGCCTCCAGCCGGTCGGGCTGCACGGGCTTGAGCACGTAATCGACCGCCTCGCGCTCGAATGCTTCCAGGGCGAACTGGTCGTACGCCGTAACGAACACCACCAGGGGCGGCGGATCGAACGCCATCAGCTCGCGCGCCACGTCCATGCCGCTCATGCCCGGCATGCGGATATCGAGAAACGCCACCTGGGGCGCGTGCTGCCGGGCCGCCTCCAGCGCGGAAACGCCGTCGTGCACCACGGAGACGATCTGCGCCTCGGGCCAGAGACTGGACAATTCGGCATGCAAGGCGCGCGCGAGCAGCGGCTCGTCGTCGGCGATCAACAAGGTCGGGGACATGGAAGCGGCAGTAATCAGGCGGATCGTTCGGAACGGCGGTTGAGACTGGGGCGGCTGTGGCAATCAGCCGCCTCAGGAGTGGGAAACGCCATGCGCGGCACGGGTGACGGGGGCCATCCCGAGTCCGGCGGGGACGCTGGCCGGCACCGGCGCAGGCGCCGGCACGGGAACTGGCGCCGGCAGCCCGACGACGGGCAAGGTCAGCCGGACGATCACGCCGCGCGGCGTGTTTTCTTCCATCTGCATGCTGGCCGCCGCCCCGAAAATGCGCGCCAGCCGCTCGCGCACATGGGTCAGGCCCAGGCCGGAGCCCTTGGTCACGGCATGTCCGAACCCCACCCCGGTATCCCGGATCACCACCTGTACCGCGTTCTCGCCCTGCGCGCGCGCCGACAGCACGATGCTGCCGCCACGCATGCATGGCTCGATGCCGTGGGTGACTGCGTTCTCCACCAGCGGCTGGATCAGCATGGGCGGAATCTCCACTTCCGCCAGCTCGGGCGGCAGTTCGATCTGATAGCTCAGGCGCGTGCCGAAACGCAGGGCCTGGATGTCGAGATAGCTGCGCAGCAACTCGAACTCCTGGCGCAGCGTGCACTGCTCGGCGCGCGTATGCGACAGCGACATGCGCAGGAAGCCGATCAACCGCTGCAGCAGCCGCCGGGCGGCCTGCTGGTCGGTGGCGATCAGGCAATCCAGGTTGGCCAGGGAGTTGAACAGGAAGTGCGGCTCGATCTGTGCCTGCAAGGCCATCAGCTGCGCGCGCACCAGTTGCTTTTCCGCCTCCTCGCGCTGCAGGGCGTCAAGCGCGGCCTGCCGTTCCAGGTGGGCGAGCTTCTCCCGGGACCAGTAGAAATAGATCATGCTGGCCGAAGCGAGCATGCCGACCACCAGGCACATGCGCAGCGTGTCGGCGGCTTCCTCGAAGGACTTCGCCGGCTCGTTGAGGATGATGCGCGTCGCCCAGCTGCCCATGATCACGCCAAGCGGTACGGCAATGGCGGTCAGGCAGAGGAATGGCCAGCGCCTGGGCCGCTCGTTCCACCAGATCAGCACGCGGGCGACATCGATCAGCAGCCAGATCGACAGGCCGATCAGGTGGCTATAGACGAAGTTGTGCCACAACGATCCACCGGTACGGAAGCCATAGTTGAGGCTGACGGCGATCATGGTGTTGATGCACAGCACGAACAACAGGTCGCGTGCGAGGATCGAGATCCGGGAAGGAATGGCGGCGGGACAACGAGCTAGCCGATCCAGCGATTTCATGTGGGCAAGGCCTCCCTGCGCGACGGGGAAAATGGCGCCGGTCCTGCCGGCGCTACCGCGGCCGCAGGACAAGTCGGGGATGACTGATCGCTATTGTTATTGTAATAGCCGCTCATAAGCTCTGGCACCCTTTGCCCGGCCCGCATGTACGCTGGGCCACCTTGCCGCCGGCGTCGCTACCGTCATCGCCGGCCGCACGGCCATGCAACGCGGCCCACCACTGGCCCGACAGGACAAAGCGCGGGAACGTGATCCACTGCTCGGCCAGGATGCGCAGCGCGATATCGAGCGGCCCCGCGAACGGCTCGGGCCTGACAGCCTCAAGCCGGTGGGCGCGGCCTTGCAGCATCATGGACAAGGCCATGCACAGCACGCCCAGCGCCACCGCCGGGACGGAAAGCGCCAGCGCGCCATAGAGGAACAGCACATTGCCGGCCATGAACATCGGCACCGCGACGATGTGCAGCAGCAAGCTGCGCGGGTGACTGTGATTGCGGGCGTAGCCGCGCCACTGCCAGCGCAGCAGCCCTTCCGGACGCGCGCTCATTGCTCCGGCCCGCGCCGGTCGACACGGCGCCAGGCGAAACGGCGCACGAGCAGGATCGCACCTACTGCGATCAACAGCACCGGCCATCCTTCGCGGACGATATGGGCGGGCAGGATGCCGCTGTTCTGCGCCAGAAAGATCGCGCCCAGTGCAATCAGGATGATCGGGACAATCAGCCCCCTGCCGCTACGGCCTCGTTTCATCGCCCTCTCCTCGTGCGGGACTCGCGCACCGTCGATAGTGCGGTGCGTCATCGCCATGTGACGGCATGTGTATTCCGCCACGGACTGTAGCGACTTTACGCCGACAAAGTACGGGACGGAAGTGGCGTGCGACGAATGGAGAGCGGACGGCGCGAAACGCGGGGATGCGGCGCCACCGGCACCGCAGCGCCCCGCGCCGCCTAGGTCTTCAGGCCTCGACGACCTGCACGCCCGCGGGTTCGGACAGGGCGCTGGTGAGGGTGTCGCGCGACAGATGCGGCGCGAACATGTTGATAAAGGCATGGGCGTAGCCACGCAGGTAGGCCCCGCGCCGCACCGCCACGCTGGTGGTATTCGGCTCGAACAGGTGGTCGGCCGCGATCCGCACCAGGCCGGCGTCCTTGCGATCGTCGTAGGCCATCGAGGCGACGATGCCCACGCCCAGGTCCAGCTCCGCGTAGGTCTTGATCACGTCCGCGTCCATGGCGGTGAGCACGATCTCCGGCTGCAGGCCGGCGGCGGCGAAGGCGCCGTCGATCTTGCGGCGTCCGGTGAAGCCGGCGTCATAGGTAATGATCGGGAAGCCGGCGATATCCTCCAGCGTCGGCTCCGGCAGGTGCGTCAGCGGGTGCTCCGGCGATACCACCAGGACGTGGCGCCAGGTATAGGCCTCGAAGGAAGTCAGGCCCGCCTCGCTGGCCACCGCCTCGGTGGCGATGCCGATATCGGCCTGGCCGGTCAGCAGCAATTCGACAATGTGCGCCGGCGAGGCTTCCTGCAACGCCAGCGTCACATGCGGATAGGCGCGGCGGAAGCTCTGCACCACCTTGGGCAGGGCGTAGCGGGCCTGGGTGTGCGTGGTGGCCACCGTCAGGCGGCCGGTATGCCGGCCGGCGAATTCGTCTCCGGCCTGGCGCAGGTTCTCCGCCTCGAGCAGCAGGCGCTCGACGATGCGCACGATTTCGCGGCCGGGCTCGGTCAGGCCGGTCAGGCGCTTGCCATAGCGCTCGAAGATCTCGACCCCGAGTTCTTCCTCCAGCTCGCGGATCTGGCGCGACACGCCGGGCTGCGAGGTGTAGAGGGCATTGGCAACCTCGGTCAGGTTGAACTGGCGGCGCACCGCCTCGCGGATCGAACGCAGTTGCTGGAAATTCATAATGCGGCTCCCGCCGGGGCAACATTGGCCCTGGCTTGTGATTGTGTTTGTGTTTGTGTTTGTGTATTCGCCTGTGCTGCGGGTTGAGGCTGGACGAAGACACGCAACTGGCGCGGCCGCACCGCCAGCAGCTCGCCTTCGCGGAAGCCCTGATGGCGGAAGCGTTCGAGCGGCAACGCCACCTCGATCACTTCCTGGGTGTCTTCGCGCTCCAGTTCGAGCTGGGCCACAGGGCCCAGCGTCAGCGCGCGGCGCAGCGTCACGGCGATGCCGTCGGCGCCGGGCGCGTAGCGTTCCAGGTCGAGATCGTGCGGGCGGACATAGGCCACGGCGTCGCCGGCGGTTTCATGGCCGCTGCCGACTACAGGCAGGATCGAATCGCCGGTGTGCAGCAAGCCGCCCCGCTCGCCCACTTCGAGCCTGCCGTGGAACAGATTGACGTTACCGAGAAAGCCGAACACGAAGGGCGTGGCGGGATGGTTGTAGACCGCCTCCGGCGTGCCCGCCTGCTCGACGTGGCCGCGATTCATCAGCACGACCTGGTCGGCGACTTCCAGCGCCTCTTCCTGGTCGTGGGTGACGAATACGCTGGTCACGTGCAGTTCGTCATGCAGGCGGCGCAGCCAGCGGCGCAGTTCCTTGCGCACCTTGGCGTCGAGCGCGCCGAACGGCTCGTCGAGCAGCAGCACGCGCGGCTCCACGGCCAGCGCGCGGGCCAGCGCGATGCGCTGGCGCTGCCCGCCGGACAACTGCGGCGGATAGCGGTCGGCCAGCCAGTCGAGCTGCACCAGTTCCAGCAGCGAGCGCACCTTCTCGCGGATCTGCGCCTCGCCCGGGCGCTCGGCGCGCGGTTTCACGCGCAGGCCGAAGGCCACGTTCTCGAACACCGTCATGTGCTTGAACAGTGCGTAGTGCTGGAACACAAAACCGACCTGGCGCTGGCGCACATGCTGGTGCGAGGCATCGCGCCCTTCCAGCAGGATCTGGCCATCGTCCGCCCGTTCAAGACCTGCAATGATGCGCAGCAAGGTAGTCTTGCCGCAGCCAGAGGGCCCCAGCAGCGCCGTCAGCTGGCCTTCGTCGAAATCGAGCGTGACATCGTCCAGCGCGACGAAATTGCCGAAGCGCTTCTGCACGTTCTTGACCTGGATGCTCATGATGCCTGTCCTTGCAATTTGCCGGCGACCGGATTCTCGGGCGCAAAATTGTCGTCTTCCCTGTGCTCGCCGCGCGCCCGGTATTCCACCAGCGTCTTGATGCCCAGCGTGACCAGGGCCAGCAGCGTCAGCAGCGACGCCACCGCGAAGGCTGCCGCGAAGTTGTACTCGTTGTAGAGGATCTCCACGTGCAGCGGCATGGTGTTGGTAAGCCCGCGGATATGGCCCGATACCACCGAGACCGCGCCGAACTCGCCCATGGCCCGCGCATTGCACAGGATCACGCCATACAGCAGCCCCCAGCGGATGTTGGGCAGCGTGATGCGGCGGAAGGTCTGCCAGCCGGAAGCGCCCAGCACGATGGCGGCCTCTTCTTCCTCGCTGCCCTGCGCCTGCATCAACGGAATCAGCTCGCGCGCGACAAAGGGGAAGGTGACGAAGATGGTCGCCAGCACGATGCCCGGTACCGCGAACATGATCTTGATATCGTGTGCCTCCAGCCACGGACCCAGCCAGCCCTGCGCGCCGAACAGCAGCACATAGACCAGGCCCGAGATCACCGGCGACACCGAGAACGGCAGGTCAATCAGCGTGATCAGCAGGTTCTTGCCGCGGAAATCGAACTTGGCGATGGCCCACGCCGCTGCCACGCCGAACACCACGTTGAGCGGCACCGCGATGGCCGCCACCAGCAGCGTGAGCTGGATCGCGGCCACGGCATCGGGCTCGACCAGCGAAGCGAAGTAGGTCTGCACGCCCTTGCGCAGCGCTTCGTAGAACACCGAAGCCAGCGGGATGAACAGGAACAGCGCGAGGAACACTACCGCTATCGTGATCAGGGTGTAACGCACCCACGGCGCTTCGCCCGTGGCATCCCTGAAACGCGCGGCAGGGGCGGAACGGCCGCCCAGTCCCTGGGTAACGACGCCGGCCATTTCAGTTCTCCTTGCCCGGCGCCACGGAGGCGCGCACTGCCTGGTGGTGGCGGCGCGTCCACGCTTGTAGCAGGTTGATCAGCAGCAACAGGGCAAAGGAGATCACCAGCATCACCACCGCCACCGCGGTGGCGCCCGCGTAGTCATATTGCTCAAGCTTGGAATAAATCATCAGCGGCGCGATCTCGGAGATCATCGGCATGTTGCCGGAGATAAACACCACCGAACCGTACTCGCCGGTGGCCCGTGCGAACGACAGCGCAAACCCGGTCAGCAGCGCCGGCAGGATGGTCGGCAGGATCACGCGGAGAAACGTCTGCAGACGGGTGGCGCCCAGGCTGGCGGCGGCCTCCTCCAGCTCCTGCTCGGCATCCTCCAGCACCGGCTGCACCGTGCGCACCACAAAGGGCAGCCCGATGAATGTCAGCGCCACCACCACGCCCAGCGGCGTGAAAGCGACCTTGACGCCCAGTGGCTCCAGGTAGCGGCCGAGCCAGCCATTGCCGGCATACAGCGCGGTCAGCGCGATACCGGCCACCGCGGTGGGCAAGGCGAACGGCAGGTCCACCAGCGCATCAACCAGGCGCTTGCCGGGAAAGCGGTAGCGCACCAGCACCCAGGCCACCACCAGTCCGAACACGGTATTCACGATGGCGGCGATCAGCGAGGCGCCAAAGCTGAGCTGCAGGGAAGCGACGACCCGCGGCGCGCTGATTGCGCTCCAGAAGGCCTCCCAGCTCATCGTAAAGGTCTTGAGGAAGGTGGCCGACAGCGGGATCAGAACGATCAGCGTCAGGTAGAACAGCGTGAAGCCCAGCGAGAGGCCAAAGCCCGGCAGCACGGTAAAGCGCTGTTTGCTTGGCCTGGCGGGCGCGCGCTTGCGCGCCTGCGGGGCATCCGGCCTCGCCGGGGGCGGAGTGTCCGCCAGGGAAATCGAGGGTGGCATGTTGTCTCGTCTGTACCGTCAGTGTCGCATTCACCACCCGGAAAAGGATTTCGGCAAAGGCTCGGGCCAGAAATCCGGGAAGCGGGGGTGGCTTCTTTATGACGCCGGCGCATAACGCACCGGCCTACGAGACAAATTCTGCAGATTCCGCCTTATAAACAGAACGAATCTTTATGTATGTTCTTAGGCGTTTTAGATATAAGGAAACGTGGACGACACCTCGACACCCGTTTCCCAAGGCTCGGTGCGGTCGTCAGACGGCCCGGCGCTGCCGTCGGCCTCGATGCGCTGTATCAATGTGGCAAGCAAGCCCAGCCCTTCGGGCCACTGGTCCAGCCCGGAATCGGCATTGATGTGGCCTGCCAGGCCCGCGTCGTGCAGTTCGCTCCCCCATAGCGTGCCCCAGCTGAAGGCGGTGCGCTGCAGCATCCAGGGATCGTTGCGGCTGGCGACGAGGATGGTGGGAAACGGCAGCCTGTGGGCCGGCAGCAATGCCGCCACGCCGAACTTGTCGGGGTCGGCTGGCGCCACCAGGAGGGCACCCGCGATGCCCTCGGCGTCCAGCGCTGCCTGGCGCAAGGTGGCCAGGCAGCCAAAGCTGTGCGCCACCAGGATGGCCCCGCGCGATGCCACGCGCTGCGCCCGCATCACGCTTTCCGAGACGCGCTCGGCCCACAGCGGCAGGCTGGGGCGCGACCAGTCGTGCTGCTCCACGCGCTGCCAGTCCGGAAAGCGCTGTTCCCAGCGGCTCTGCCAGTGGCCCGGCCCGCTGCCGTGCAAGCCCGGCACCGTCAGGATCTGCAATCCCTTGGGCACCTTCAGCCGCACGTCGGCGGCGCGCCCGCCGGCGCCCGCCCGCCCCCCCCCCC